>JAFGQD010000083.1 GCA_016935875.1 Deltaproteobacteria bacterium | reverse complement strand
GCGCGACCGGTATGGCACTTTTTCGGATCGTATCCCAGCACGGACAGATTTGCCACATCACTTCCGGGCGTAAATCCGTCAGGAATCGTATCTATCAAGCCCACAGTACCTTCCGCCGCTATTCTGTCCATATTGGGTGTGTGGGCAAATTCAAGGGGGCTCTTCCCCTTCAACTCAGATAGGGGATAATCCGCCATACCGTCGCCCAGCAAAACTATATACTTCATCTTAACCTGTCATCCTCTATCCTGATCAACATCGTTTTCCCAAGTACAATTTCAAGCCTGTCAATTTCTTCCAACGCCATTTGGACATCTTTTTCCCGTGCCTGATACGTTGTGATAACAACGGGTACTGCGTCTTTGTTAAGTTTTCTTTCCTTCTGAATGACGGAAGATATGCTTATGTCATGAGTTCCCAGGATTCCCGAAATCGCTGAGAGCACACCCGGACGGTCTACCGCTGAAAATCTGAAATAATAATTTGTTGTTACATCATCCATTCCAAGCAGGTCGATGTCTTCGATCTGGTTTTCCCGGTAGGATCGAAGAGGAACTCTCATGCATATTCCAGCCATGATATCCCTTGATATATCTATCAGATCCCCCACTACCGCACTCGCCGTCGGCATCATACCGGCACCCTGGCCGTACAGGAAGACGGAACCAGAGGCATCGCCGATCAGATGGAAGGCATTGAAATTACCGCTGACGCTGGCCAGTATGTGGTCAAAAGGTATCATGGTGGGATGTATCCGAGCCTCTATGGTATCGCCCCTTCTGATTGAGATGGCGAGGAGTTTGATCGTGTATCCCAATTCCTTGGCAAATTCTATATCCTGCTGAGTTATTCCTGATATTCCTTCTCTGTAAAGGTTATCGAGGATCACCCTTTTACCGTGAGAGAGTGATAGCGTTATCGCGAGTTTGTGCGCCGTATCGACAGCCTCGATATCATATGTCGGATCAGCTTCCGCGAATCCGAGATCCTGTGCGTCTTTCAACGCCGAGTCGAAGTCCATGCCATCTCTGCTCATCTTCGTCAGTATATAATTACACGTCCCGTTCATGATGCCAAAAATGGATTCAATGTTATTGCCTGCAAGACTTTCCTTCAATGTCTTTATAAAAGGGATTGTTCCCCCGACACTTGCCTCGAAACCGATATTAACTTTCTTGTCTTCGGCAACGCTGAATATCTCATTCCCATACGTGGCGAGGAGCGCCTTATTCGCGGTGACCACATGTTTCCCGTTTCGTATGGCCTCCAGCACAAATGTCTTCGCGTGCGTGTACCCTCCCACCAGTTCCACAACAATGGATATCTCGGGGTCATTCAAGATTTCATCCACATCCGTCGTGAGTTTCTCCCTTTCGACCATCACCGGCCGTGGAGTGTCGATATCGATATCCGCAATTTTTTTAATAACAAGTCCTGTACCCAGACGTTTTCGAATCAACTCGTCATTTTCCCGCAGCAGTTTTACAACGCCGGCACCGATGGTTCCAAAGCCGATCAGGCCTACAGATATATCTTTACTCACTTCAACAACCCCTTCCCCCAAACGAAATATATATTTGATAGAGACTGCTATAACAGTTACATGAAAGTTTCAAGGTTAAAGTTCCGAACCTACCCCGTCTTTGCAATCTCCAGCCGGGTTTCCCATCTTTTCATAAGCACCTTTTTTAATGCCTTATGTTCGGGTTTTTCAAGGTTGGGGTCTTTTTCAATCAGCAAAAACGCCTCTCTTCGTGCCTCGTTCAGAGTACTGGCATCCCTCAATATGCTCGCGACCCTGAAATCAGGGAGGCCTGACTGCTTTGTTCCCATGAATTCGCCCGGCCCACGGATCAGAAGATCCTCCTCTGCGATCCTGAAACCGTCATTTGTCTGCTCCATTACACGCAGCCTCTTTCTCGCGTCCGCACTGCCTTTGTGCTGCGCGATCAGTGCACAGTATGAATCCAGGCTGCTTCTTCCCACCCTCCCCCTCAACTGGTGCAACTGCGAAAGGCCGAATCTCTCCGCGTGCTCCACAACCATTAGGGAAGCGGCTGGGATATCTATTCCCACCTCTATCACAGTCGTGGAGACAAGTATATCCAGATTACGATTCTTAAAATCAGCCATCACCATTTCCTTCTCTGATCCCTTCATCCTTCCATGGATCAACCCGACTCGAAGATCCGGGAAAATATCTTCCCGGAGGTGTGCAGCCATACTGGTAGCGTCCCTCAGATCAAGCGCCTCCGATTCCTCCACAAGTGGATATACAATAAAAACCTGATTCCCCTTTCCCACCTCTCCGCGTATAATATCGTATACCTTTTCACGACTCTTCTCATAGAAAACCTTTGTCTTTATAGGTTTCTTCCCGGGCGGCATCTCGTCAATCACGGATATATCCAGATCGCCATACACGGTCATTGCAAGGGTCCGGGGAATCGGAGTTGCAGTCATGACGAGGACATCCGGATTTAATCCTTTAGCCCGGAGTGCGGCCCTCTGTATAACGCCGAAACGATGCTGCTCGTCCACTACTACAAACCCGAGGTTCCTGAAATCAACCCCTTCCTGAATTATCGCGTGCGTTCCCACAACGATACCGGTATCACCTGATTCTATCCCCTTGATGATTTTCCTGCGATCAGCCGCCTTCGTATTTCCGGTAAGAATCGCCGCCTTAATTCCGAGCCGGTCCGCCCATCCTCTGATATTATTAAAATGCTGCTCCGCCAGTATCTCCGTGGGCGCCATGATGGCCGCCTGATATCCCGATTCACACGCGGCAACCATTGCCGCCATTGAAACAACCGTCTTCCCGCTTCCGACGTCTCCCTGGAGAAGTCTGTTCATGGGGAAGGCCCGTGCCATATCCGTCTCTATCTCGCCTATGACCCTCTTCTGTGCTCCTGTCAGTCCAAAGGGAAGAATATCATAAAATCTTTTCACCAGGTCACCGCCCGTCGCGAAAGATATTCCCGGTTCAAACAGATGGCCTTTTCTCTTGAGGGCCATTCCCAGTTCAAAGAAAAAGAACTCGTCAAAGACCAGCCTCCTGCGCGCCGGTGATCGCAGGTCATTGAGTGCCTCGATATCCTGATCGTGGTCGGGGAAGTGCACATTTCGTATGGCATAATCTATAGCAACGAGGTTGTTTCTCCTGCATATTTCATCCGGGATAGGGCTGGGGATACAGGGGGAATAATCGCTGACGACCCTCATCATTATCTTTCTGATATACTTCTGATGAAGTCCCTCCGTCTCCGAATAAATCGGAACGATCCTCTTGAAATGGAGCAGTTCATCATCTTGTTCGTCAAGTATCTCGTAATCCGGGTGGAGCATGTCCTTACCCAGGAGAAATATCTTGACTTCCCCCGTCAGGATAATCTTTTCTCCCTCTTTGAATTTCTTTCCGAGATACAAGAAATTTCCCTGAAACCATTTTGCGGTAAGCAGTCCGGTTCCGTCATCGACAGTCGCTTCAAGCACACGCCTGTTCCTGTAGCGCCGTATACCCACGTCCATTATCGTGCCCATCACCGTCTCGGGGACGCCGATATTCACCGAGGAGATGCTCTTTATATGTCTCCTGTCTTCATATCGCCTCGGCAGAAAGTAGATCATATCCTCCACATTCCGCACCCCTTTCCTCCCCAGCATCGTGGCCACCTTCGGGCCGACGCCCTTGATATACTGCACGTCTGTAGAAAGCCTCCTGAAGCAATCAGTCAGGCTTCCTTCATTTTGAATGACCGAATTATCGGGAATAGACGGAGCCGTGCCGGAACAGAGACTCTTCAGCTCCTGTATGTAGACAAACGCATTATCGATGCGTTTCTTCTTGTCGGATATGGACAGGGAATCAAAACCTTCGAATGTATTATAAAGCTCCCGAATAATATCTTCAGGAATTTTCATCGCGGAACTTTCACGGCAGTGGGATAAAAAGGCTGTTCTGAGCTCATCAAGAAACCCTGACACAGTACGTTCGAGATCTCTGACAACCTTCAGATTTTTATATGAATTCTTTGATAGAAAAATCAAAGGAGCTTCGATTTTATTCAAAATTTTCAGGATATCTTCCATCACTATTGTCTCTATTTTTTGATGAGGTAGGACGAGAATGAATTCTCGGAGAGATTAGAAGCATTTTTGACTCAATTTGTCAATGATATTCAGGATAAAGATTTATAAAGGCACGTCTGGGGTGAAGAGAGGTATCGTATTTCCCCGGGGGTGCTATTATCAGCGTAGATTGCATTGTTTGCTTGGAACAGCTTCTTTTCCGGTTTAATGAAATCAATAATAAGTCGAATAATGGGCTTTCTTTCAAAAATAATGGGGGCATGGATAATGGTCCGGGTTATCCATGCCCCGGATAAAAGTTCCTAATCAGACAGCAGGAGCAAATTTCTTGCGGGCAGAGCCGCTCCTGGCTGAGCGTTTGATGCAGTACCCACGAAGAGGCTGTGTTCGTAACCGGCTGAAATCTGGGAAGCCTTTACATTCGGGACCTGCACCGGCGAGAGTCTTTCATCGGTGGTGCCGTCCCCGAGCTGTCCGTAATAGTTGTCACCCATGGCCCACAGGGTACCGTCTGATTTCCGAAACAGGCTGTGGTGCTCGGCTGCCGACACCGCTGTCACACCCGAGCTGACAATCATGACGGGTGTATTCCTGTCATCATCGGTTCCATCACCCAGCTGACCGTAATCATTGTTGCCCATAGCCCAGAGGGACTCACCTGACTTAACAAAGAGGCTGTGGGTGTCTCCTCCGTCTATTGCGATCACACCTGAGGCGACAATCTGATACGGTGTGAGCCTGTCATACGGATAGTCCAAAATCTGCCCATCGCCTAGCTGGCCGTCGGAATTATCACCCATGACCCACAAGGCGCCGCCTGTCGTAAGGTACATGCTGTGGTTATCACCTGCCGCGACGGCGGTCACACCGGAGTTTATGAGTTTGTAAGGCACATTCCTGTCATTAGTGGTTCCGTCACCCAACTGGCCGTCGTAGTTGTCGCCCACGACCCACAGAGACCCGTCTGATTTGATAAACAGACTGAAGTAGTCGCCTGCCGCTACTTGCGTTACGCCGGTAGAATGCCCCGGGACGGGAGTCGGAGAATGTCGATCAATATTAGTGCCGTCACCCAGCTGGCCGTCATAGTTGTCGCCCATAGTCCACAGACATCCGCCGGTTGTTATGAAAAGGGTGTGGTAGTCGCCGGTAGCTACCGCTGT
>JAFGQD010000082.1 GCA_016935875.1 Deltaproteobacteria bacterium | reverse complement strand
GGGACTCGAAGGAGCAGCCGCCGGTTCGGGCTTCGATCGAGGAAGTATGGACAAAATCCTGGCAGGACTGGATAAGCGGGTATTCCTTCTTCACAATGTCCATGAATCAGCACCGGTCATCTTCGAGACAAGGTGGGTCCTTTCATACCTTCCAGGCCCCATGTCTCGGGAACAGATCAAGATACTCATGGCTGATCGTAAGGCTGAGAGGGCGGTCGATGGATCAGTCACGTTCGATACCGGTGAGGCACAGCGTGAAATTGAAGGTCAGGCGATAGAACCGCCGGTGATTCCCCCGGGAATAGAAACGTACTACATGCCTGGTTCAGGTGCGGGTCAGGGCATTATCTACCATCCGTCGGTTATGGGGTCCGTCGGTATCCATTATTCCAGTACAAAATATATGATGGATACGACCACACGGGTCGCCTTTGCCGCCGCACTTGAAGAGGGGCCGATGGCACTCGATTTGGACCAATCTATTAAAATCGACATGGATCCCACCGATCTTTTGTCAGTACCCATGGATGGTTCGGTCTTTGCCGAGCTACCAGCTGTTGCACGGCGGGCCAACGAATACGTGAAATGGAAGAAAGATTTCATCCGCTGGGTGCGTCAGAACTGCCCGCTGACCCTTTACCGTTCACAACGGTATAACATAACGAGTGACCTGAATGAATCGGAGGGTGCGTTCCGAGCCCGTTTGACCCAGGCCGCCCGGGAAAGAAGGGATCTCGAGGTTGAAAACCTTCGCAAGAAATACGGTTCTAAATTCACAACCCTGAAAAATCGCCTCATGGTAATTCAACAGGCCGTAGATCGGGAGCAGGAACAGGCCAAATCAAAAAAAATAGAAACGGTTATCTCTTTTGGAACGGCAATCCTGGGAGCGTTTCTCGGCCGAAAGGCGGTAAGCGCAACATCTGCTTCCCGTGTTGGTACGGCCATGAAATCGGCAAGCCGCATGGCAAAGGAAGGACAGGATGTAAAGAGAGCACAGGAGAGGGCCTCGGCAATTCAGGCCCAGATCGATGAACTGGACAACCGTCTTCAGGACGACATATCGGCCCTCCAGACCTCTTTCGACCCGACCAGGGAAGAGATTGAGGAGGTTCGGGTATACCCGAAGGGGACTGACATCACGGTCAATGTCTTCGGCCTTGTCTGGATGCCCTATAGAAAGACTGCGGGCGGGCATCTGAGCCCCGACTGGTCATGAGGAGCGTAATTCTCGACAGGAAAACGCGAGAGATGACATGCCAAGATTTAAACCCTTTTATTAGTCAAAACTCTTTACCAAATTATACCGCGCGGAAAATGCCATGACTCGAAAGATATCCTTGACAGGACTGGGCCTCCGGATCACCCGTTCACTCGTGGAAATGCTCGGTGGTGAAATAGAGGTTTCCAGTATCTTGTCCGAGGGATCAACGTTCAGTTTTACACTGCCGGTCTCCGAAAATGCGGACCAACAGAAGTAATCATCATCGAAAAAGCTAGGCCTCCTCAGGCAAAATCAGAAAGACTATCAGAACTGTACATGAAGTGTAAATATCGTCGAGATTCTTTACACTTTTGAATTATCGCTCAAATTCAATGACAGTAAGCAACTCAGGGCTGTCACTCCCATAATAATGACAAAAACTGTCGGACTACTTTACACATATGAACGTATTGCAGACTACTGCAAGGCACCATACCGACAGGAGATGAATAACACCAGTAAAAATAATCTATTCATTTATATAGGTTGTGACCACGTATCAAATATTTGCCTTCATATAACTCAATATGGCGTGATATTTGCTTTTTAAATAAATTAGCACTATTGATTTTTCAAATGGCTATGAAAAGCTCCCCATTAACACTTCCTATCGTTTCATTCTTGTGATTCTTCCATAACAGCATTAATTGATACTTTTCGTATTTGAGCACGGCACACATACTGAATTCCATACTACTTCGAGGACGCCGTCGTCCATGGCAAGAGATGGTAATGATACAGCATTTTTCATTACATAATTGAGTAAATGTAAATTTGAATGCATTTTTAAAAAAGGAGGTGATTGATCCTCAGGCATACAAAGCGTTGTGTGTAGAACGGATAGCAATAATCGAAGCAGGTAAACTACGTTAACCAAAAATGAGGAGGAAATATCATGAAGACGTTTCGTGTAATTGCCGGGATCATCATGGTAATTGTTTGTTCCTTCAGCATCGCACATGCAGTTCCGTACAATGTTGCCCAAGGGGCGTCCGTGAGTCTGACCGGCAATTTTTTTACTGAATATGTTGATTGGAGTACTGCTTATCCGGATGGAAGTCCGGCGAGCCAGGCCCTCATTGATTCTATCGTAGATGGTGTTTTCCTGCCTGAAAATACCCAATGGGACCAAAATACCCTTTGGTGGGATGAGCATGATCAAACACAGAAGACAGTTACTATTGATTTGGGACAGGATTTTGCCATAAGCAGTTTTCTTGTACAGGCAGACGATAACGACACGTATTTGATTTCGTATTGGAACCAGACAGCGAATGAGTGGACCATAATAAACCAGTTTGGATCATGGGGAATGACAACCCGTCCTGAATATATTCTCACGGACACGATTATTACAAGCCAGCTGTCTATCACTGCCGGACCGGGTGGAGATCTCTGGTATTCTCTTTCTGAAATTCAGGCGTGAGGGGAAGCTGTACCCGAGCCAGCGGCAGCTCTCTTGCTCGGTACCGGCCTTATCGGGTTACTGGCGCTAAGAAGGAAGAAACTTTCTCACCAATAACCATGTCAATCCTTCCCGCTGACGGTCATCTGCTCCTTCATTCCGATTGAAAGGAGCAGATGACATTTTTTCCCGCCAATTTTACTACAAATCAATTACAATCATCTGGCAGCGTTCGAGCTGGCCGAAATTAATACGATTGAAGTTTCCAATATTGCTTTGGGTACATAGGGCCAATAAAAGTACACATCCATGCTGATGGCCGATACACGTACGGTATGAGGATCTCCTCAGATTTCTTACACAAGGAACCTGTCACTAATCACGTATGATATCACCTTCACGAACAAGCAAGCTCCTATCAGATTATATTCCCTGGCAAGCCGTGCAAAGAGCGGTCCATCATATGGGGGAGTGACACCCCCTTTGGAGCAAAGGGGACACTTTCCGGCATTTCATATTGACCGATTCACTCACGGGCATTATAATGATAACCGTTCATACAGAGTAAGATATATTTTAAGGCATATTGAATGGGGCCTCTAGACACCGTACTGGTCCTGATCATCGTCGCCGTTTTTACCCTCATCTTCATTTCCGAGACGCTGCGGGTTGGCGTCATCGCACTCTGCGTCCCGGCGCCGGTCCTGCTGCTTTTTTCAAAGAGAACGGCCTACACATCACCGTTTTCAGAGGAGACATATAATGACCATGCAGATGGCCCTCGTTTTTCTGATCCTCGGCGTGACGGTGTTTTTCTTCGTCACCGATACGCTGCGGGTAGATATCGTGGCCATTCTGGTGATGGTCACCCTCCCCTGGCTGGGACTCGTCGAGCCGACGGAGGCCTTCTCGGGTCTCGCCAGCAACGCCGTTGTAGCGGTAATCGCCGTCATGATCCTGGGGTACGGCGTGGATCATTCCGGTGCCATCAACCGGCTTGTACAGCCCATCGTTTCCGCCGCACGCTCCAATGAAAAACGGCTGATCGGGCTGGTCACCGTGACGGTGGGTCTGATTTCCTCCTTCATGCAGAACATCGGGGCCGCCGCCCTCTTCCTCCCCGCCATGCTGAGGATTTCCAAAAGCACGGGAATGCCTGCATCGCGCCTCCTGATGCCCATGGGGTTCGCGGTCATCCTGGGGGGCAACCTGAGCATGGTCGGATCAACCCCTCTTCTCATCCTGAACGATCTGCTGCGGCAGGGTAAATACCACGATTTCGGTCTTTTCAGTGTCACCCCTGTGGGAATAGCCCTTCTCGCTGCCGGTGTGATCTATTTCCTCCTTTTCGGCGATTATGTCCTCCCCGGCATCAAGGAACGGGCAAAAAAACCGATCAGTATGCAGCGAAAGCTGATCGAGACGTGGCATCTGCCCACAACCATCTACCACTGCGCCATCCCGGCAAAGAGCCCTCTGGCGGGAAAAACCAGGGGCGAGGTCCGGATACGGGCACAGTACCGGTTGAACCTGCTCGCCCTCGCACAGGGGGATGATATTCTCTATGCCCCCTGGCGGCACACACCTTTCGCCGCAGGGCAGCGGCTTGCGCTCCTGGGAAACCGGGATGACCTGAACCAATTCGTTACCGACTACGGCCTGATGTACAGGGAAGACACAACGCCTTTTGAAGACCTTGAAACGGCCGGACAGGCCGGCTTTGCCGAGTTGGTGATCCCCGTCAGGGCGCCCCTTATCGGTAAAACACTGCGCGAGATAGCCCTCCGCAAGACCTACGGCGTGGAGCCGATCATGCTCCTCAGTGGTGAACGCGAGGAGCGAGAAAATTTTTCCGATGAGCCCCTCCAGCCGGGAACCGCTCTGATCGTTCACGGCCGGTGGCAGCAGATCCGGGCCATGGCGGATAACACCAATTTCGTTCTCGTCACCCCCGTCGAAGCGGCAGAGGCAACGCCGAAACAACGGCCGGTTACCGCACTGGTCTGCTTTGCCGGGGCCATCCTCCTCGCGCTCTCCGGCCTTCCGATTGCGCTCGGCCTCCTGACGGGGGCACTGGCCATGATCCTCCTCCGGATTGTACCGATCGATGAGGCCTATCGCGCCGTTGACTGGAGGACGGTCTTTCTTCTGGCAGGTCTGATTCCCCTCGGTATCGCCATGGACCATACCGGTGCTGCCCGGTACGTGGCCATCCAGATAATGCATGTACTGGAAGGGGGACACACCATCCTTATCCTTTTAGTCGTCGGCCTCCTCGCCACTTTTCTTTCACTCGTCATATCGAATGTAGCCGCCACGATCATCCTGGTGCCCCTGGCGATGGTCATGGCCGATCTGACCGGCATCAACCCCCGCGGT
>JAFGQD010000081.1 GCA_016935875.1 Deltaproteobacteria bacterium | reverse complement strand
GAAAATCGAAGACCTCTTTCCGGCCGGTTCATAATCATTGAGGGTGCGTCGGAAAACAACCTCAAGGATATTGATATACGGATTCCCGCCAATGTCTTCACCTGTGTAACCGGAGTGTCCGGGTCGGGGAAGAGTACCATGGTGATCGAGACACTGTACAAGGCGCTTCGCCGCAGACTGAACAGATACAGGGGCAAATCGGGGAGGATAAAACAGATACGGGATTTCGGCGGCATAGAGAGGGTTATCACCATGGATCAGCAGCCGATAGGGCGTACACCACGGTCGAACCCCGCCACCTACACGGGTGTTCTTACACATGTTCGAGATCTCTTCAGCCAGCTTCCTGAGTCGAGAATGAGAGGATACAAACCGGGACGCTTCAGCTTCAATGTCAAGGGGGGGAGGTGTGAGGCCTGCCAGGGGGAAGGGGTGAAGAGAATAGAGATGCATTTTCTCCCTGATGTATACATAACCTGCGATGTCTGTCACGGGAAGAGGTTCAACAGGGATACCCTTGAGATAAGATACAAGGGGAAAAACATAGCGGATGTCCTTGACATGACGGTCAATCAGGGTCTTGCCTTCCTCGACAACATTTCCCCGATACGGTCTAAACTGCAGCTTCTCTCCGATGTGGGACTAGGATATATAAAGCTTGGTCAGTCCGCCACGACCCTTTCAGGAGGCGAGGCGCAGAGGATAAAACTGGCAAGAGAATTAGGCAAACGTATGACGACAGGCACCCTCTATATTCTGGATGAGCCAACGATCGGCCTCCATTTTGCGGATATTGAGAAGCTCCTTCATGTCCTCGCGCGGCTGGTGGATATGGGGAATACCGTCGTGGTCATAGAGCACAATCTTGACGTGATCAAGTCCGCTGATTACATCCTTGACATGGGTCCGGAAGGAGGAGATGGAGGGGGAAGGATTATAGCTGCCGGCACCCCTGAAGAGGTAGCGGAAAATGAAGAATCCATCACCGGCAAGTTCCTGCGCCGGGTAATGTAAAAAGCCTGCCGATTTTCTGCCGGCTCCGGCTATTGAAAATTATAGGCTGCAGCGTCAATGAAACAGCCACCACCTCCCCCTCCTTTTGATGATGATTTGGCGGGGAATACTGCGGAGATTTCGATATCATCGACGCATACACCGTAGCCGAAATATCCGGCTCCCTCAAAGGCAACATAATAGGCCGAACCCGGATTGGGAAGGCTTATTGCTCTTCGTGTCCAAGATCCGACACTGTTTGTGTATTCTCTGAGTAATATCCATGAGCCGCCGGACGATGTCCTGTAATAGACGCGGAGTTCGTCCTGGTCGCCCAGCCAACCCTCCATACAATGCCAAAAGATAAGTTTCGCATCACGTGCACCTTCAACAAACTCCATAGGGGGACTCACAAGCTTTGTGCTGTTACCGCTTGTGCTGTAAAAGCAGGCATTATATTCGCCGCTGTTGGCTGATGGGGGGTGCCCCTCCTCACCACCATCTCTGAAGCTCCATTCTGTGGATCCGGTGACATACTCGATCGTCCACCCGGTTGGAATTGCTCCGTCGCTTTCAAATCCCTCCTGCAGGATTATGGATGGGGTCTCAAAGGTTCGATCGTCGCCGTATATCGGTCCCCCTATGCTGTTTTCGGCTGCGAGACGGAAGTGATAGGATGTCCCGGGATCAAGTCCGCTTACGCTGAAGGTCACGGGAACATCGTATATACCTGCCTCAAGGTAACGAGAAATCGTTTTCCTGCCATAGTCCATTGTCGTTCCATATTCAAAGTGGCATGTTGTGCCGTCGCTCTTCGGATTCACGGTTCCATTCAGCGTTACGGTAGTGCATGAAATATCCTGGGCCGCTGTGGTAGCCACGACAGGGATATCGGGGATGCCAAGCGTTGTGAAACTTTTATCACTGCCATAGGCCGAACCTCCGAACGTATTATCGGCAGCAATTCGAAAGTGGTAGGTCTTTTCAGGATCCAACCCGGTCAGGTCTTCACTTACAGTTACCAGAGCCGGTTCCGATCCGGCGTCCCTGTGCTCTGTTTCGAATTCGTAATCTGTTGTTGTTCCATATTCGAAATAATAATCGGTGCTGACGCCCTCAGAACCCACCTCGCCATTCAGGGTGGCTCCACCGGTAATAATACCGGTGGCGGATTGGGTAACAACGACCGGAACGGGATCATAGACAAGGTATGTACCTGCACAGGCAACGTGCGCGGCGTTGTATGATATCCGCATGTACCCATCTTCTCCCCAGCCCTCACCCCAGCTGTTACGCAGTATCCAGCATCCCCCTCCCCCCTCCGGAGGAGTATCGTCCCAGCCTACCAGAGCGATGGCGTGGTCCGTTTCGGCATAATAACCTTCAGGGCAGGTGATATTTGCATCTTCATAGATGCCCTCACTGTAGGCAAGAAAGGCATCGGTGGTCAAGACAGCGGCATCGACAACACCGTATTCCCTAATGGCGATTTTTATCGCTTCGGTATCGCCGCAGGGGATACGATACCAGCCGGAGAAAACTGTGCGCGGATCGTCCCAGTGTTCACATGAACCGGGATCGTATTCCACATATGGGAAGCTACCCTCTCTTACAATCCCCTCATCCGTCAGGGCCGTGAGTTCATAATAATCATAATCCGCACCCGCACACCCGTAAAAGTGATCCACGTACTTTTCCAGTCCCCCCAGACACCATGCGATGAACGACTCCGAGAAATCGACGCAATCGTCATCATATCTACCCGTTACCTTATTGTATGTTCCCTCAGCGGCGGCGCATGCCGAGAATGCGTAGCAAGCACCGCAACTGCCCTGGTCCCTTACCGGACCTATGTAGGAATGGCCGTCATAATCTCTCCAGTCAAATTTTTCCGGCAGTGGGCCGCCCTCCATGCGGCTGCTCAGGGGACCGGCATCGTGGAGAGTACCCGTTGCGTCCTTCGGGCGAACGGATTTGTGCCGGTTGAGGAACTGTTTCCTCATCTCCGGCGACATGTCATATATCCTGCTATGATCGACCTTGAAGTTATACCCGTTTATTTTGATCTTTTCCCTGATCTCTTCCAGGGTATCGCCCGGCATAAATCTCCGCACCTCTGCGGATCGGCCAGAGGAAATACCAGGCAGAAAAACTGCGAATAAACACAGGGCCATCAGAAATAATCTGAGTTTTGTGGATCTTTGCATACTATGTCTCTTACAAATATCTAGGCAAATTATTTGAAGATATAGGCTGTATCTTCCTCACTGTCAAGTACGTATCACCTCGCAGAGTCGCAAGAAATCTCTTGTAACAGGGTAGTCTCCCCGTTCACTATATCAGGATTGATGGAATAAATTTCATATCCGGAGTTTTACCATGAATATGAAAATGCCGGGAGAGTCCATGCCGCTATAATGGCCAGGATTGTGGGCAATTTCGTATTTGTATATACCTCTGATGTCCACGTATTGTATGATGAAGCGATTTCACGGATATTGTCATGGCATCACAATAAGCGGGAGGAACAGCAAAGGGCAATATCCGGCCAGGACGAACAGGGGGGTTGCTTTTGCAATCGTTGTTATAATAGACTGAAGTCCATAATACATACGGGAGGTTTTATATGCCCATATACGAATTTTACTGTGCCACGTGCAACACCATCTATAATTTCTTTTCAAAATCGGTCAATACCGAGAAGGTGCCCTCCTGCCCCCACTGCAAGACCGGGAAACTCCAACGCCGGATGTCAGTCTTTTCCGTGGTTTCTTCGGACAGGGGAGAGACGGAGGATACCATGCCCCCGATAGATGAATCGAAGATGGAAAGGGCGATGGAAATGATGAGCAGAGAGGCGGAAAAGATAGACGGGGATGACCCCAGACAGGCTGCGGCGATGATGAGAAAACTCTCTGAAGCGGCCGGCTTCAGCCTGAAACCGGAGATGGAAGAGGCCCTGAGCAGGATGGAAAGGGGTGAAGATCCTGAAAAGATAGAAGAAAAGATGAGCGATCTGCTTGATAGTGAGGATCTCTTTTCTCTGGAAGGCAGGGGTAAAAAAAAGGGCAGGCAGTCAACACCCCGTGTGGATGAAACACTGTATGATCTATAGGGCATAGGTGCCATTTCCGGATTAAGAGAGACCTGACAATCCTTACTGGTGCGGCATAGGCGAGCAGGATGTAATGGATCCCATTGAAGTCATAAAGCGGGAAAAACCCCGAAATTACCCAACATTGAACGGGTGGAATTCACATCTGTTTTTTCCCGACCTTTTAGCCTGATACATCGCCTCATCGGCCTGTCTGATAAGTTCTTCGGCATTCGTTGTGTCAGCTTGAAAGATGCTGGCGCCGATGCTGACTCCGATAGAGACAATCCGCCCATGTATTTTAAAATCCGAATCCATTACATGTAAAATTTTTCGAGTAACTATCTCTATATCCTTCTCTTCTTTCGCCTCCGGCAGAATAACAGCAAATTCATCTCCCCCCATCCGGGCCAGAACATCTGATTTGCGCAAACAGCCGCATATCTTTTTTGCTACCTTCTGCAATACAATATCTCCCGCAGCGTGTCCCAATTGATCATTGACTTCTTTAAAATCATCCAGGTCTAAATATAAGAGAGTAAATTTTTGATCATTTCGTTTAGCAAGATGTATGGTATTTTCTAATTGCACATAAAACAGTCTGCGATTGGGAACTCCAGTCAGTTCATCATAAAGGGCACTCTGTTTAAGCTTTTCATTGGATTCTTCAAGCTGTTCGGTCCTTTCTCTCAGATTATCCACCAGAATTTTGATGTAAAATCCAAAACCAACCAGAAGCAACAGTACATTCAGCAGGTAGTCAATGTACTTTGCATTAAGCGTATTATATGTGTTTACCCATTGGGGATGGTAAAATTCAAGCCCCACCAGGACTGTAACGGATAATAGATTTATCAATACAAACAGATATCGTTTAATCCCTTTGAGAAGTGTAATGGAAAGTGAAACTCCGGCAATGAAAAATAAACCGGCAAATCCGTTAGAACCTACTCCGGTAAACCATATGATACTCAGGAATATACACAACAACAGTATTAATATGACGGGATAGGTTGTATGTCTGAATCTGGACAGATAATATAGAAAAAGAGAGATGCTTCCAAAAAGATATATTACAAAGATATGGATGGGGTGTAATCCAAGAAAAGAAGTTGTAACGGCAAGCGCAATAGCAACCAGAGAAATGACCAGAGTAGAAACATTAAAAACGGTTTCTTCAAAAGTAAACTTCTCG
>JAFGQD010000080.1 GCA_016935875.1 Deltaproteobacteria bacterium | reverse complement strand
ATACGCCGGTTATGACGGGATTGTTATTACAGGCAAGGCCGAAAAGCCTTCAATGCTTCTCATCGAGAATGACAAGATAGAGATTCTCGATGCCGGAGAGTATTGGGGCAGAAAAACTGCCGAGGTAAACACGGCCTTGAAGGAGAAATACGGCAAGGCATACCGGACACTGGTCATAGGTCCAGCCGGAGAAAACCTGGTAAAATACTCCATTATTTTGAACGAAGACCATCATGCCACCGGACGCGCGGGGTTCGGTGCTGTTATGGGTTCCAAAAACCTCAAGGCAATCGTTGTAAAGGCAGGCACGAAGAAGATGGAACTCGCGGATCCTGAAAGGGTCGAGGAACTGAGGAAGGAACTCAACCCGAAGATCAAGGAAGCACTGGCTTCCGAAGTCCTACATGAGAACGGCACAGCCGCCAATCTGATAGGGGGCATGTTTGCCGGCGATGTCCCCATCAGGAACTGGACCTCCAATTTTTGGGAAGAAGCGTCTGAGGATTTGACGGGAAGTACCCTTACGGAGACATACCTGACGAAACGTGCTTCATGCGCCTTTTGCTCAGTTGCGTGCAAACGGATTGTGGAGGTAAAAGATGGGCCGTGGGCCATACCGGAAGGACCGGGGCCGGAGTATGAAACCATCGTAGCATTCGGCACACTGATGGGATCTATCGATCTTGCCGCCACGTGCAAGGCCGGTCGTGTCTGCAACGATCTTGGAATCGACACCATCTCCGCGGGCGGCACAATCGCCTGGGCGATGGAGGCATTTGAACGTGGAGATCTCACACTTGAAGATACCGGCGGCATAGAACTCAAGTGGGGCGACATGGAAACCGTCATCAACAAAGTTGTCCCCATGATAGCGGCAAAGGAAGGGAAACTGGGTACGCTTCTGGCCGAGGGGAGTGCTTCTGCTGCCAGGGAGGTCGGAAAAGGCTCGATTGATTACACGGTCCAGTGCAAGGGTCTCGAAGCGCCCATGCACGATCCGAGAGGAGGCGGTCACGGTATCGCACTCACATACGCCGTGGGTGCACGTGGCGCTTGTCACGTGGCCGATCCCATGATGTTCGCCGAATTGGGTTCCCGGTACTATCCTGAGATCGGGTTTGAATATGAGCTTGAGCCGATGACCGACAAGGAAAAGCCGGAAGCCGCGGTGGACATGATAGCTATTGGCGGACTTGAGAACAGTGCGTGTTTCTGCCAGTTTGCCGATGCCGAGGTTTCGATACCCGAATGGCTGGACCTCTTTAATGCCGTTCCTGGATATAACTGGGATATCGACGAGATGATGCGAGCGGGGAGAAGGATCTTCTATCTGAAGCGGCTCATCAATCACCGTTTCGGACGCACGGCCGATGATGACAAGCTGACAAAGAGGATGCTGGAACCGGCACGCGACGGCGAACCGGAGGGTGTCGAGATCAACTTCGATGGGATGAGGCAGCGGTTCTACGAACTTATGAAGATCGATCCCGTCAAGGCGATACCCATAAGGGAAGTGCTTGAAGAATACGGAATGGGAGAAGAATCCGCCGTTGTCTGGTAGGATAATCTTTATATTTGTCTAAAGAAGGCCCGGTCCGGGAACAGGATCGGGCCTTCTTTGTGCGAAAACCCCGATAGATTTACCTGTACACAATGGCCATTGTGGAAAGAATATGGAGAATGAAATTCCATCACAGAGAGATTGAGCACTTGACAATGTCGGGATGAATAACTACATATGAGATTAATGGAGGAAGAAATGACTGTAAAAGAATTGCTGAGACATGCCGAGAAGTTTGAGGTTGATACCTATAAGCTGTCACGGAATTTCAGAGAAAATCACATCTCATTCACCGGGGCCCCCGAAAAGCATCCCTATGCTGATGACAAGATTATACTTATCCAGGATCCATTCAGTACGAATATATCATATTATGAATTTGCCGCAGCCGATATTGCCGGGGTGGAAGAGCTGTCCAATCTGGTTACCGTGGAGGGAACGTCTGTAAAGATGTGTCGCGTGTGGGTGAGAAAGGGGAGCATAGGGGTGAGATCCACCCCCTTTGTTGTCGAGGATACGGTTCGTCAGTAGTCAGGGGTGAGGGATTATTTTCTAACTCCGATCTCTTATTCCTTATAATGTATACTGTTCGGATATCCAGGAACGGTATTCATTATTCTTTACGCGCCCCACCCATTCGCTGTTTTCCAGATACCAGGATAAGGTTTTCCGTATCCCCGATTCGAATGATTCCTTTGGTGACCAGTTCAGTTCATTCTGCAGTTTTGAGAAATCAATGGCGTATCTCCTGTCATGTCCGGGCCTGTCCGTGACGAACGTGATAAGGTTTCTTCTGGGGCCATTACTACCAAGACCCGTTATCTCGTCCAGTATATCGCAGATCATCTCAACGATGACAATATTTTCCATTTCCATATTCCCGCCTATGTTATATGTCTCGCCCCTCCTGCCCGATTTCATAATGGTCCATATTGCATCACAGTGGTCTTCGACATACAGCCAGTCTCTCACATTCCTGCCGTCACCGTAGACAGGAAGTTTTTCGCCCTCTTTAGCATTCAGCGTTATCAGGGGGATCAATTTCTCAGGAAACTGGTATGGGCCATAGTTGTTTGAACAGTTGGAGACAGTCACGGGAAGTCCATAGGTTTTGTTGTATGCCCTGACGAGGTGGTCTGAAGAGGCCTTTGCTGCGGAGTAGGGGCTGGTGGGCTGGTATGGGGTGGTCTCCTTGAACAGCCCCTCTTTGCCGAGGCTTCCGTATACTTCATCCGTGCTTATGTGATGAAAGAGGATAAAATCTCCGGCATGTGAACGGGCCGCTTCGAGCAGATTGAAGGTGCCGACAATATTTGTGTATATAAAGGCCCCGGGGTCCTTTATCGATCTGTCCACGTGCGATTCGGCGGCGAAGTGGCAGACCGCATTTATCCCGTACCGGGAAAATATCTCTTCCATACGTTCAAGATTACAGATATCCGCCCTTTCAAACAGGTACCTGCCGGGATAGTCTTTTTCAATGCCTTCCAGATTGTCCGGATTCCCCGCGTAGGTGAGCTTGTCCACATTTATGATCCGGCCGGTAAAATCACCTTGTCCGAGAAGATACTGTATGAAATTGCTGCCTATGAAACCGCACCCGCCTGTCACCATAAGGTTCTTTATTTCCATTTGTTTCCTCATTCGATTTCAAATTTTCCCGGTATGATTACATCAATTACGAACGGCCTGTCAATCAAAATGCCGAAATCT
>JAFGQD010000079.1 GCA_016935875.1 Deltaproteobacteria bacterium | reverse complement strand
GTAGCTACCTTCAGGTAGCCCCATAATCAAACCGCTTTGAGCGGTTCACATTATCAAGCCTCCGGCTTTGCCGGAGGTCATGACTTTCGTATATTCGTTTGTTTGTACTTTTACCGATACATTACCGTACTGCTTTGGCGCTACTGGAAAGGTCCTGTAAATACCCTTTTACAATCGCCAGCATGTTGCGTGCATTTCTACGCGCGCCTTTCCTGATTTCTTCCGGCACCAGGGGCTTTTCGACAATGCCGTGGGCGTAATTATCTACTGAACATAGCGCGGCGTAGGAAATCCCCAGTTCCACCGCGATTGTTGCCTCGCTTGCCATGGTCATCCCGATGATGTCGGCGAAGATCGACATCATCCTTATTTCGGCCTTTGTTTCCAATCGTGGTCCGGGAGCCTGCCAGTACACGCCGGTTTCTATTGTGTTTATTCCAAGTCTTTGAGCTGTGTGAATCAGCCTTTTTCTGGTTCCTTCATTGAGGGTAGGTAGTATGTGGACCGCATGATTGTCAAATATGGTGGGAGTTCCAGAGATGGAAATATAATCATCCGGTATGATGATTGTTCCGGGCACCAGTTCTGTCTTCAGGGAACCTGTCGAGTTTATTCCTATTACTTCCTTTACCCCCATCTCCTGCAGCGCCTTGAGATTCGCCTGATAATTGATCATGTGTGGGGGTATGCTGTTTTTCGCATCCATGCCGTGCCTCGGTATGAATGCGACCATTTCCGAGAGGAAGACCGGCGCACTGCCGAATTCGGTTTCGACCACGGTTTTCTTCAGGTTCTTGAATATACCCTCTTCGTGCAGGGGGATTGTACCGGAAATTATCCCGACCGGTTTCATGACAGACTCCTTTTATTGATGCGATAATGACGCCGATTATTCTTCTGAATTACGGATATTTGTATCAAATATCAGAATGCCTGTCAAAGTGCTTGAAGGGCGGCATTGAAATAGTGTTTGACATTATGATATTGTCATGAAATGGTAACCAGCCTGGTTAATTGGAGCAGATGGCCATCTATGGCATTGAGTCTGTGTTCCTTTGAATCCGGGTGGTTACAAGGAGGGTGTTATCGATATGAAGCTTGCGCGGATGTTCCTTATACTTGTTTTTATGTTTTCTGTTACCGGTTGTCTGTGGTGGGATGGACCGACAGGACCCAGCACGCCCGATGCCCTTTACAAGAGGGGGCAGGAAGCGTATCAGGATAAGGATTACAAGGATGCTATTGAAATATTTCAGAGAGTGACCGGAGAATATCCCCTCAGTGACTACGCAATCCTCGCCGAGCTTGGGGTGGCGGATTCATATTTCAGCGACGAGGATTATATCTCTGCGGAGGCGCACTACAGCGATTTCATGGAATTTCATCCAACCAGCGAGAATCTTCCATATGTGATGTACCAGTTAGGAATATGTCACTACAAGCAGATGCTGGGGATAGATCGGGATCAGACAGAAACACGTCTGGCTGCGGAATCATTTGAGAGACTTCTTTCCCGTTTTCCCAGCAGCAAGTTCTCTTTGCTGGCAGAAAAGATGTACAAGGAATGCAAAAAGAAACTCGGTGAGCATGAGTTTTATGTGGGGAAGTTCTATTTTGATATCGAGCAATACCGTGCCGCGCTGAGAAGGTTCCATACCATTGAGGAAAAATATGCCCGTTTAGGTATGGACTATCAGGTCGATTACTATATACGTGAGACAAAGAGACGCCTGGCAGAAAATGGTGAGAAGGAGAAGGAATAAGTAACTACGGACAGAGAACAGAAAACACTTACAACCATATGTACAGGGTTTTGTGCCTACTTGGATATACATAGTGGGTAGGGGCGACTTTAATCGCCAGGGACAATCAGGAAGGCTAAAGCCTCTTCTGCTCAAACAGTGAGAACGCAGAAAGATACTTGATATCCGGATAGTAATACGTTGTGTAAAGCCCGGATCAAAACTGTTAAGCCTTTATATCTTAAATCTTTCTTCATGCCGTTTCTATGAACCTGCCATTATCGCTTGTATCACCTTTCCCCGCTGTAGTCTCTGCGGGTGTTATTGATGTGCCAACGAGTTGGCGGTCCGGGTAGACTTCTTACATTCTCAGAGAGAATCACCAATTGACACACCAATCAAGGAGAAGCAGAATGAACCATCCCAATCTCGTCGAATCGATGATGAGACCCGAATTTTATCCTCATAAACCGGACACCGTGGAACTCCTCCAGACTCATATTTCCTTTATTTTTATTGCCGGTGATCTCGTATACAAGATCAAGAAAGCGGTCGATTTCGGTTTTCTTGATTTTACTACCCTTGAAAAAAGAAAATATTACTGCGAGCAAGAGGTCGTACTGAATCGGCGATTCGCCCCCGATGTATATATCGGTGTAATTGAAATCACTGAGGACGAGAGGAAAAATCTCCGGCCTGGTGGCGAAGGGGGCATTGTCGAGTATGCCGTGAAGATGAAGAAGATCCCCGAGGAGAAAATGCTCTATAGACTCATGGAGGCGGACAAGATAGCAGAGGCTGATGTAAAGCGCGTCGGAAGACATCTTGCCCGGGTCTACGGGAATATATCAAGTGATGAAAAAGCACGAACGTTCGGGATGTTTGATGTTATCTCCACCAATGTGATAGAAAATTTCGATCAAACGAGAAAATATACAGGTGGACCTGTGAGCAGTGAAGCATTCGATGCCATAGAATCGTGGAGCAGGTCATTCATGGACACGAATTCGGCTCTGTTCGATATGAGAATAGGGCAAGGCCATGTTAAAGACTGTCATGGTGATCTCCATCTCCAGCATATATGCATTGAAGATGATGTTATCTCTGTGTTTGACTGCATCGAATTCAACGAGCGGTTTCGTTTTGGAGATGTGGCATCTGATGTGGCGTTTCTGTCGATGGACTTTGATTTCAACGGAAGGAGTGAACTCGGAAACATCTTTGTACATGTCTATATAGACGAATCTGGTGATGCGACGCTGCGTGATGTCCTGCGATTCTACAAGGTATACAGGGCCATGGTCAGGGCAAAAGTTACCTCGTTCATGCTGGATGACGGCGGCCTCGATGATATCTCCCGGCGCGAGGCATTTCAAAGAGCGAAACGATATTATGATCTCGCCTATGAGTATGTGACACATGAAGATTGATCTCCATATTCACTCGAAAAACGGATCGGACGGCAAGTGGACGCTGGAGGAGATCTTTGCCGAGGCCTCCAGAAGAAATATCCAATGTATGTCAATCACCGATCACGACGCGGTCCACTGCCAGGATGAGGCGATAGCCCTTGCCGACCGGTATGGAATCGCGTACATTCCCGGTGTTGAACTCAGTGTAACCTTTTCTCACCCGGCATACAGGAATGGTAAAGGTGTTGAACTTCATTTGCTGGGATATGAGTATGATATCCATAATGAACCTCTTACGAGCAAGCTTCTTGAGATGCGGGATTTCAGGGAGAAAAGGGCGATGAAGATACTGGGAAATATCAATCGGGAATTTCAGAAAGAGGGCAGGCAGAGTTTCTCAGTGCTCGATATGGAAGAGATCCAGGCAAGTGTTGACGGCTCATTCGGTCGTCCTCACATTGCGAATTACATGATAAAGAAGGGTATAGTCAGTGATAAGATGGAGGCCTTCTCCAAATATCTTGTGAAGTGTGATATGCCGAAAATGTCGCTGGGCCTGGAAGAGGCTTCCGATCTGATACGGAGCGCCGGGGGAAGGTTGGTGATCGCCCATCCCAATGACCCCAATGGGTCCTCTCTCGTGTCGCTCACCCCTTCTGTAGTCCAGCAGCATGCCATTATTCGTGAAGCCATGCTGGAGTATATAGACGGTGTGGAATGCTGGCATTCGAGACACAGCGGAAGGTCAATCAAATCATACCTCGCGTTCGCCCGCAGGGAAGGGCTGATAGTGACAGGCGGGTCCGACTGCCATCAACAGCCTGCGATTATGGGTAATATCGAAGTCCCCGATTTTGTGGTAGATCAGTTTGAGGTTAAAGGTTGAGTGATATATAACAATTTGAAATCAATGCCGTATAAAGGAGCATTCCATTGAAAATACCGTTTAAGGAATTTGTCGAAAAGGAGATAGTAAGCGATGCCGTTCTGATTGCCTGTGGACTTCCGGCAACGAACAAGACGGAAACCACTGAGGTCGTGGCGCGTTTGAAGGGATACGAGATGCTGCGGACAGACGTGATACGCCGCGAAGTCCTGAAGAGTGAGGATATCTTCGACGAAAAGGTAGCGTCCAATATGGACAAGAGGACGCTTGTGTACGACACAATGTTTTCCATGGCCGATGAACTCTCCTCACGGGGGAGGGGGGTCATCCTTGATGCCACATTTGTTACCCAGACTCTGAGGAAGAGGGCTGCCGGTGTGGCCGCGAAAAATCGGAAGACATTCATTATACAGCAGACCCAGTGCCCACAGGAATACTCTCTGAACAAGATTTCCAAAAGAACCAAAGAAAATTACGAGTCCAACGCCCTGACGGAGCAGGCCTATCTGAACAACAAGAACAAATTCGAGCCCGTGGACATTGACGAACTCAAAGGCTTGTATCCCGGTTTGAAAATCATACATCTCATCGTCGACACAGCCTCCGATTCGGACGATGAATGGTTCGTGATTGGGAAAGTTGAACGATAAGGGGGCCGGGCTGAAGGCTTCTCATTCTGTATCCTTCAGCCGATAGCATTCAGACAGATAATCCGGTAATTATTCGTAAACGTCAAACTCCACTCTACGGTTCAGGGCTCGGTCATCTTTGGTGTCATTCGATGCGGCCGGCATGCTCTCTCCATAAGCCTTTACGGCAATTCTTTCCGGAGAAACAGTGGAATTTTTCACCAGATATCCTTTTACAACAGTTGCCCTTTTCAGAGAGAGGGTATTATTGTATTCTTCCGTGCCTGTACTGTCCGCGTGACCCGATAACACGATGGATAGCCGGGGGTTATTTGTCAGTGCCGTGGCGACATTCTCCAGGAGCCTGCGGTAAGAGGGCTGTATATCGGCTCTGTCATGGTCAAAGTAGATGATGGATTGCGTAGTAAAGGATATGTCCGAATCGGCCTGTTGAGTCCCCGTTTTTGAGGCAAGCCAATCGCGCGCGCCTGTGTGTCCCAAGGCGGCGGCGGTTTCCATGTCTTTCAAGCCCTGTTCATTGTTAATCATGTAATAATTAACGGATCCTCGCCGGAAATAGGCTTCGGCATTTCCGGGTGCAAGTTCTATCGCTTTTGTGAAGTCGCTGAGTGATTCCGTACAGTTGGTCTTTCTTTCCGAGAAGAGGGCGATCCCCCTTTTCAGATAGGCGTCAGCGGAGCCGGGATCATATTCTATTGCTTTTGTGTATGCCTTCACTGCCTCCGCATATATTTCCTGCTGTTCGAGTATGTCGCCCTTTTCGATCCATGTTGCCGCCTCCTGCGCGCAGACCGGCTGCCATGATATAAAAAAAGCAATTATGACGGCGAGATATATCTTTTTCATACTTCACCTCGGCGATTATTATTTTCCGCCAAGATATCACACGGATGTGAATTGGGCAAGGGGTTTGCTGACGGGTTCACAGGTGAAGAGAATTATCGTGTTTACGACCGCTCAACTGCCCGCATGCGGCCGATATGTCTTTTCCTTTACTTGTGCGGATCATGGCTGTGTAATGGTGTTTTATTAGTATGTCCTGGAATATTCTCAATTTCTTATCTGAAGGGCTCTTGAATTCCGATCCCGGGAATTCGTTGAAAGGTATGAGGTTGAATTTGCAATGTACCCCTCTGAGGAGCGATGTGAGCATCTTCGCGTCTTCTTCCGAATCGTTGATGCCGTCCATCAGGATGTATTCGAAGGTAATCATTCTTCTCCTCGGCATGGGATATGTACGACATGCATCTATGAGCTCTTTGAGGGGATACTTTTTGTTCACAGGCATCAGGTACGTCCTCTTCGCGTCGTTCGGGGCGTTCAGCGACACCGCGAGGTTGACGGAAATATCCTCGCCCAGTCTGCGTATCATCGGTGTTATTCCACAGGTAGAAACGGTTATTCTCCTCTTTGAAAAACAGGGCCCCGTATCGGAGGTGATAATCCGGATTGCCTTCAGGGTGTTTTCGTAGTTGGCAAGCGGTTCTCCCATCCCCATCATGACGATGTTTTTTATGTCCCTGCCTTCGGGTGTATTGAAACGAAGGGCTGTTATCTGTCCGACTATCTCTGAGGGTGAGAGGTTTCTCTTCAAACCGTATTTTCCGGTAAGACAGAATCTGCAGCCCATTGCGCACCCGGCCTGTGTGGATACACACTGGGTCCAGTGACTCTTTTCCCATATCAGTACACTCTCTATGAAAGTGCCATCTTCCAGCTTGAGGAGCACTTTCTTCGTGCCGTCTTTTGATTCCTCGATTTCTTCTATCAGGGGGAAGGTGATACGGGCCAGTTCTTTGATCTCTTTCCTGAAGACCTTTGAGAGATTGGTCATTTCATCAAAGGACGAGACACCCGACTGGTGTATCCATTTCAAGATCTGATGTGCCCGGTATTTCTCTTTTCCAAGGTGGGAAATTAAACCTTCGATCTCTTCAAAAGACATGTTGTTCAGGTCGGGTTTGTCCATATGGTTTTTCATGCAGCCTTTTTGTAATAGCGTCTATGAACTGTGTTGTATTGACAGTTGCAATATACGTATAAAATAGTTGATAAAAATAACTATATGCATGATATCACCAAGGGAGAGAACTCGCAAGGATTACTCATAATTATTCAAGTCGGGTTGTTAAAAAAAGATCTTTTGTGATAGTAGAAATAGTGGAATTGCACAGATTGAAAGAAAGGAGTAGCGGGTGAGAAATCTTACACCGGCGATGAGGCAGTATCTCGAGATAAAGGAACTGCACAGCGACTGTATCATATTTTTCAGGATGGGTGATTTTTATGAGATGTTCTTCGAGGATGCCGAGGTTGCCTCCAAGGTTCTCGAGATTACGCTGACATCCAGGAACAAAGGCAAAGAAGATGCGATTCCGCTATGCGGTGTACCCTGGCACGCGGCCTCCGGCTATATATCAAAGCTCATTGAAAATGGGTACAAGGTTGCCATCTGTGAACAGATGGAGGATCCGAAGGATGCGAAAGGAATTGTGAAAAGAGAGGTTGTGCGCATCGTAACGCCGGGACTGGTTGTCGATTCAGAAAATCTCTCCGCGAAGGAGAATAACTTTCTGGCGGGTATTTCGGTGCTGGACGGCTCTTTCGGACTTGCTTTCGTGGACATCTCGACGGGCGAGTTTCGTGTCACGCAGTCCGATGATACAGAGGCCTTCCTCGATGAGATAGCAGGGCTTGATCTCAGAGAAGTGGTTGTATGTGAAGAACTAAAAGAAGACGACCTTATGGAGGCGTTTGCACTGCGGTTCGGTGATTGCAGTATAAGCTTCCTCCATTCCGATTATTTCTCGGTGGATGCGGCCTCGGGTCTTATCGATGAGTTCTTTCGTGAGAAGAGGGATGTTGATTTTGAAAGATACCCTGTGATGACAGGCGCGGCGGGAGCGGTCTTGCGCTATGTGAAGGAGACACAGAAGGACAGACTGAATCATATAAATGAGGTCTTGTGGTACGATATACATAATTATCTGGTAATGGATGACACGGCAAAGAGAAATCTTGAACTGTTTGCCACCATACAAGGGGGCAGAAAACGGGGTTCTCTGTTCCATGTCCTCGATGAGACAACCACCGCCATGGGAGGGAGAAAACTGCGCTGGTGGCTCAATTATCCCCTTGTGGATCCCGACAGAATCAGGACAAGACTCGCCGCCGTTTCGGAAATTAAGGATGACCATCTGCTGAGAGAAAACCTGCGGGCGTCTCTCGGGGGTATCTATGATCTTGAACGCCTGGGCAGCCGGGTTTCCATGGGTGTTGCGAATGGGAAAGACTTGCTTGCTCTCGGGAGATCTCTCAGGCTGATACCTGCCATCAAGGCTACCATCTCGGGACTGGAATCCTCCCTGATATCAGCTGTCCATGATGACCTCGATGATATGCCGGATGTGGCAGACCTGATAGATGGTGCGATAGTGGACGATCCACCAATTACCATTCGCGACGGGTACGTGATAAAAACGGGGTATGACGATGATCTGGACAAGATCATATCGCTGTGCACGGACGGTAAAAAATGGATCGCCGCCATGGAGGACAGGGAGCGGAAGCGAACAGGCATAGGCAGTCTCAAGGTGGGCTTCAATAATGTATTCGGGTATTACATAGAGGTGACCAGGGCGAACAGCGATAAAGTTCCGGATGACTATGTCAGGAAGCAGACACTGATCAACGCGGAACGGTATATCAATCAGGAACTGAAGGAATATGAATCTCTCGTCCTGGGTGCGGAGGAACGCAGGAAGAAAAGAGAATATGAACTATTTGTGGATATCAGAGAGAAGATAGCTCACGAGATAACGAGGATACAACGAACGGCCTCGCGCCTTGCCGATCTTGATGCTATTACCTCTCTGGCCGAGGTCGCGGAGATGTATAACTACTGCTGCCCACGCGTGAATAATGAGGATTTGATACACATACAAGGGGGGAGACATCCCGTTGTGGAGAGGATGAATCCGGATGGCGGCTTTGTGCCTAATGACACGCTTCTGGACCGCAATGGCAACCGTTTTCTCGTTATCACAGGGCCCAACATGGCGGGCAAATCAACCTATATACGTCAGACGGCGGTACTGGTTCTGATGGCGCAGATGGGGAGCTTTGTTCCGGCTAATGAGGCACAGATAGGCATCGTTGACAGGATTTTTACCAGGGTCGGAGCCGGGGACAGCCTGTCGGGTGGGAAGAGCACCTTTATGGTGGAGATGACGGAGGTGGCAGGCATTCTGAAAAACGCCTCTTCAAGAAGTCTGATACTTCTCGATGAAGTGGGAAGGGGCACGAGCACTTTTGACGGTCTCAGCATAGCCTGGGCGGTGGCGGAACATATTCATGATCCGAATAAGCTCGGCGCGAGAACACTCTTCGCGACACACTACCACGAGCTGACGGATCTCGCGAGAACCATGGATGGAGTCAGGAACCTGAGTATCGCGGTTAAGGAATGGGGCGACAGGGTTATCTTCCTGCGCACCATTATTGAAGGGGGGGCTAACAGGAGTTATGGTATTGAGGTTGCCCGTCTCGCCGGAGTCCATGAAGATGTTGTATCAAGAGCCAGAGAGGTGTTGAGAAATCTGGAAAATGGTGAACTGGACGAGATCGGTATGCCGAGGATCGCCCGGGGGAAGGCCTCGCGGAAGGGTGGCAATGTCGGACAACTGAACCTCTTCGCTGGGAAAGAGAATCGCCTGATGACCGAACTGAAGGGGTTTGACGTGTTGAACAGGACACCCATGGAAGCGCTTGTCAAAATTAGCGAATGGCAGAAGATGGTCAAGGATTGAAGATGTTTCGTGGTAGATGTATAACCTCTGACTTCTTGCAGTATTACTTTATACACACCCTGCGCACCTGGTTGAAATCCGTGTGACCCGCAATAACCTTTTTTATACCATCCTGCAGCAGTGTTGACATGCCCTGGGAAATTGCCATATTCCGTATTGCCTCCACATTTTCATGTTTCTGTATGAGCCGCTTGATTTCATCCGTCGCGACAAGAAGTTCGTGAACTCCCATTCTTCCCCTGTAGCCCGTCTTGCCGCATGTGTCGCAACCTTTGGCCCTGCATAGTTTGAAATTGTCGCTGTATGGCATGTTCAGCCCGGCAAACAGCTCTTCCCCGTAATTTACTGCCAGTTCATCGTACTCTTCCCTTGCCGGATGGTACTCCTCCTTGCATTTCTTGCACAGCGTCCGTACCAGCCTCTGGGCCAATATGCCCAGGAGAGAATCCGCGAAATTGAGCGGATCGATTCCCATATCGAGTAACCGTACGATTGTTTCGGGGGCGCTGTTTGTGTGAAGTGTGCTGAAGACCAGATGTCCGGTGAGCGAAGCCTCGACACCTGTCTTTGCTGTTTCGTAATCCCTCATTTCTCCCACCATGATGACGTCCGGGTCAGCCCTGAGAAATGCACGCATGGCATGGGCAAAGTCGAAGCCGATCTTTGGATTGACCTGTACCTGTCTGAGACCGAACTGGGAGATCTCCACGGGATCTTCCGCTGTCCAGATCTTGGTTTCCGGTCTGTTTATGTGGTGCAGCGCTGAGTGGAGGGTCGTCGTTTTTCCGGATCCTGTGGGGCCGACAGCGAGGATCATGCCATAGGGTTTTTCAAGCAGTTCGGTCAAGGTTTCGTACGTGTGTGGGGACAGGGCCATATCCTCAAGCCGCATTATTTCTCCGCTGGCCAGGATACGCATGACCACGTCTTCAACTCCCCCCTGTGTCGGGATGGTAGCCACGCGCAGTTCCACTTCACTTCCCCGCGAACGCTTGAATTTAATCTTTCCATCCTGCGGTATTCTCCGCTCCGTGATGTCAAGATTCGACATAATCTTGATTCTTGAGACCAGGGCCGCTCTGTAGTTGAAGGGAACAGTCTGGTATGTCGCCAGATCGCCATCTACCCTGTATCGTACCTCAACGTTCTTCTTCCCTATGTTTGGTTCGATGTGAATGTCCGAGGCGTTTCGTATGTAAGCATCGTTGATTATCCGGTTGACCAACTGCATGATGACACTGTCAGATTCAGTTATTTCGTCCTCTTCCTCTTCAAATCTCTCTTCAGTGTCGAGTCTTCCGATGATATCGGCGATCGAATCGACGTTGTCTCCTGTCTGGTAGAAGTGATTGATAAATTTCAGTATATCGTCATACAGGGCGACATCATATTCCACAGCCCTTGTTCTCAGTAGATTTTCGATCATATCCTGTTTCAGGACGTTATTCGGATCATCTATTATGACTTTGACCTTGCCGTCTCTTTTCTCCAGGGGGACCCACATCTCACGGCGCAAGTACTCTTCCTTCAGGTTTTTTAAAAGATCGAAAGGGATCGGATGTTTGCTGTTGAAACGGACGAAATCACAGTTATAGAATTCTG
>JAFGQD010000078.1 GCA_016935875.1 Deltaproteobacteria bacterium | reverse complement strand
TTCAGATTGACAGGATAAAGACGAGGGGAACCATGATAAAAGAGCGCGACAACCTCAAGACAATCCTTCAGGCCGATGAATTTGACGAGGCGAAAGCGCGCGAGGCCTTTCAAAAGATGTCTTCAATACGAGAAAATATGTTTATCTCAAAGACAAAAATGATGAACGAAATGAAGAAAATACTTACTCCCGATCAAATTAAAATGTTGGATGAAAGAAAAGCAGGAAGATCGGGTTGGTTGAAAGGGAAGAGGCGTATGGATCAGAGAGAAGCGCCTGGATGTTTTGATCAGAGCAATTTTACGGGATATGTGGATCAGAACAAATTGACTGTTAACGAATGCTCCAAGGACTGCTCCAGGTGGTAACGTTACCCCAATGAACGCGGGAACGGATGGGCGGTTTTTTTCCTCCTCCCTGCCATCCGCTTCCCGCTTCGCGGGTATACCGGAATACGCTGAAGGCCTCGGGGTTTGTGCCGGTAATTATGCATTGCAAGTTGAACCCCTTTTCGTTTACTATAACGCCAAGTGGAACAAACCAGATCGCGTGAATCGATGCATAATACTCCCGGCAAGCCCAGTGACAATGAGATCATCCACCGGATCATTGATGGAGACATAGACGAGTTCGCTCAGATATTGACACGGTATAAGGACTATGTGATGGGAATTGTGAGCAGGCACGTACCTTATGACCAGGTGGAGGAAACCGCACACGACGCCTTCATAAGGGCGTATCAGTCGCTGCCGACCTTTAAACAGAAGAGCGGGTTCAGGCACTGGCTGTCTTCCATCACGGTACGGACCTGTTATGACTTCTGGAGGCAGCGCTACCGGTCAAAAGAGGTTCCCATGAGCTCTTTGACGGAAAAACACCGGCAGTGGCTGGAAAACGTGATATCTGACACATCGGACAGGGCATTCAACGAACGTGGATCACTGAAAGAGGCGCGGGAAGTCATTGACTGGGCCCTGGCAAAACTGTCCGCCGAAGATAGAATGGTTCTGGAGCTGGTCTATCTTGAAGGTTTGACGGTAAAAGAAGCGGCCGAACTGCTCGGCTGGACCACGGCCAATGTCAAGGTCCGGTCGTTCCGGTCCCGGAGAAAACTCCAGGAGATCCTTTCGGGACCGATTGGAGAGGGGATGATACAATGAAAGACAACATGACAAAGATCAGAAAAGCACTCAGCACGGCGTACCGTGAAAATGAAACTGTTCACGCAGGTGAGTTTTGGGAGACGCGCGTGATGGGCCATATCCGAAGCCTCGGTGCCCCCGCATCCCCGGCAAACTTCTCCGCGCTCTTTGGACGGTTTGTGTGGCGGACTGCCCCCGTCGCCTGTCTCATGATCGTGGCGCTGACGGTGGCGCTGGTCAACCTCGACTACACGCCGGAATACGAAATGACCGCAACATTCATGACCGATCCGATCGAGAGCACGGTGCAACTGCTCTGGGGCGGATAAGGAGAACGGAATATGAGTAATAAACTGAAAGTGTCAGTCGGGGTACTGCTTGTGTTTACCCTCGGAATCCTCGCGGGATCGCTCGGAACGAAGGCCTATATGAAATACCGCGTTTCTCACTTTGTACAGAGAGGCCACGAGGCACGCGCGGAATTAATGCTGGGAAGACTCTCTCGCGATCTCGATATGACAGAGGTTCAACGAACCGAAATCGGAAAGATCCTCAGTGACTCGCATCGGAGACTGAACGAGATCAGCCAGAGGTGCCAGCCTGAAATATGCGGCATCATAGAAAACGACTTTGAGATGATTCGTGAACGCCTGAACGATGACCAGAAACCGAAATTCGATAAGTTTCAGAAAAGATTCCAGCAGCGTGGCAGACACCGGATGTTTCGCCCGCCGCCCCCTCCCCATAATTGATGCCTGTATAAAAAGCTTCGCTTTCCCCAGGGCATTATCCACAGCAGATATGGGAAGCGGCTTTCTGAACGCCACAACCGTATAACAATACCATATCCACTTTTCTGTGTTCAGAAATCGATATGGTTCGTTAAGCGTATATCCTGACTCCGTGTTCACGATCATCCGTCAGGATTTCAAAGGCCGCCCTGAACTGGGTTTCGAGAATTTCTGTATTTGTGCCATTCGTATCTTTCTTGTTCGTGATACGAAGCCTGCAAGATGCGATCTTGGTGTTGAGACAGTGTTTAATGCCGCCGGGAGGGTTGTAGTAATTAAATCCCACAAAGTCGCGTGGGGAGGCGGAGATATCTCCTTCAATACGCACCACCTCATCTTCCGATTTGAATCTCCAGGAAAAGTAATCGAAAGAGCCTTGTGCCCGGAGACTCTGTAATATGTTGTTTAAGCGATATTCCCTGCCACCCTTTCTTAAAACCATCACGGTCATAAAGGGCGTCCAGATAGGGCCGATCTTCAGGCGTGCGGTTCCTATCTCGAAAAAACCTTCGTGGTCATTATCAAAGCCGCCCACCTGTCCCCACGCATAGTGGTCTGTGTGCTTTTGTCCCCAGTTGTGGTTCTGGCTCCCTATCCAGTTCTCAATCCGAATTTCAGTTCCGTTTACCCGAATCATCCCGTTAAAGACCGCCATAGGAAGACCCACCAGGCTCTTTGCCTTGGGAAGAGATCTGTTATAGAAATTTGAGGGGAGGAGGAAAAGAGGGGACTCATTTCCCGAATAGCTCAGATCCCATGTGATTCTGTTTTCACCGGAGGATGACACACCTTTCGCGTTATTTGAATCGAGAACTGCCTCTCCGACACGGACATTGAAGTCGTCCTCCTTGAAGAGGCAATCAGAGAGGGGAAACTCTTCCTTTACAGCCGTATGCTTTTGTGTGTTTCCGTCAAAGTATGATGCCCAGATCTCACCAATGGCATCATCCGGACGATTCTCGGGACTGAAAATGGTGTAGCGTATCCAGAAGGCAAGCGGCTCTTCCGGATGGTTGGCACGGAGAAAGAAGCTCTCGTAGTGCCCTTTCTTCTGTCCATTTCGATAACGGGTAAAATTTATGTTTTCATTCAGGGATGCTTGAGAGTTATCCGACATAATATAAAACCTCTCAACAGGTAACTATATGAAATATTCCCACAACAAACATCATCATCGGTGTTTTTGGAATTAGCCTAGCAAATCATTGTATAGAGTGGCCTAACTATTAGCTGAGGGGTGGTCTCCAAGGCCGTCCAGCTTCAGCGGTTGATTAGGAGACTTTTATAACTCCCATAAGAATCAGGAGAGCTCCCGCAAAGAGGGTACAGCAGCAGAAAGCAGGTATAACAATTCCAATCCAGCGTGACACACTAAAAAGGGAGGAGCCTCCACGCTTTTTTATCTTATCCATTGCATCGTTCACAATTTGTGCTGGATGGCCCTCTGTCTTGTACATCTTTTCCTGCATGATCCAGTGATGCTTCACGTGGGCGCGGTAGATAGTCAGCCAAACCATTAGGCACATCACTGAACCGACTATGAGAATCAGACATGCAGTATTGTCGTTTTTGCATGCGGCGGCAGCGGCGACAAAGAGGGAGAACAGAACGAGAAAGAAGTTGAATCGCTGACAGAGTAAGTTCTCCATGAACTCCCTCTCTTGGCTCATGCTCCATTCCTCTGGATTAAAGTTGACGCTCATATTTTGTCCTCCTAGCGCTTAGCATGAGTGGTTTTTAGAATCTTTAGCTATAACCCACCTCAATGCCATTGTTAGAAAATTGTATTTATTTGTTTAATTTTGATTTCTAATATAAATACTAAACCAATCTTTATGCGCTCTTTCTTTATTACCATAAATATATTGCATTCTTCGTTCTGATAACGTTCGCAGGTTATCAACATAAACTGCTATAAATCTTTTCGTTTCTTCAAAATTCTTTGTAACGTTAGATTTTGCCCAACCAGAATTTTGTAGGTTCATCCATGAAAATTTTCCAACAAGACAAAGGGCAAAATTGTATTGAATGTTCTCCATAAGCCACAATTTTCCGGTTTCAGAATCTTTCAGTTCTTTTCCCCCACTGCCATAAAACCCAATTGTTGCACATAAAGGTCTCAAATAGTGATAGTCACCATACAAACTTGACGCGGGATTATATATGACCTTTTGTAACTTTTCTGCTGATTTTTCAGAACTTAATATCTCTTCTCTCCTTAAATGACTTTTTACTTCAATAACCCCGACGACACTCTCTGCCGGATAAATACCGATATGTTGTTCTTTAATAAATGGAGGGAGAATTCTATTGTCGTAAATAATTATATCTGTTTGATTACTCTGGTCTTTATTCTGATTTATAATAATGCCTGTTCCAATTCCATATTGACTTGTAAGTAACGTTGATAGGACATTTGAAACAAACAATTCTCTTAATTCCCCTTTGGTTAATTTATGATTTAAGGGTGAAGATGCAGATATCTTTTTAACAAGCCCTTCGATAATGGCTGAAAAATATCTTGCAATTAAATCTTTTGGCTTACCTTTTTGATTCATTTCTAAATTAATTTGCTCATAAAAAACAAAAGCCCCGCTTCTTTTCTTAAGAAACAGGGCTTTAATAATCACACCATAATCCTCCCTTGGTTACAGTCGATCAGAGCATATGGAAACATAATGAAAATTTATAAAAAATCTGTCAAATCAGTAACTCCCTGATGATTGTTTGTCAAGAAATTTTATACACAGGCCTTTCCACTCTATGGCGTCCAACGGTTTTTATGAAGGCCGTACGTTTCCCCTGGCGAAGGAGGCGAAGGTGCCACCGGTACAGAGGATGCCGAATATTGCAAAGGCGATTCTGAAGCTGGTCAGGAAAAGGGCTGGGTCCGTCTGGCGGAGTGTCGTATCACCGACAAACAGGGCAATCAGCAAGGTCACGACAGCCATGCTCGTAGCCATTCCGATCATACGCATGGTTGAAACCGTTGACGCGGCAACCCCATAGAATTGTTTGTCTATCGATCCCATGATCGCGTTGGTATTGGGCGAGGAAAACAGGGCAAACCCGAGACCGATGAGTGCCAGGTTCAGTGCGATCATCCAGACGGGTGTGGCGGGGCCAAGGAGGGTCAAAAGAAAAAGGCCCAGCGCGTTGAGCCCCATTCCACATGAAGCAAC
>JAFGQD010000077.1 GCA_016935875.1 Deltaproteobacteria bacterium | reverse complement strand
TGTCCTGTGTGTTGGCAAGTATGTCCCTTGAAAGGTATGCATCCAGAAGAGGCTGTGCAAAGGCCCTTTCCGTTTCTATTCTGTTCAAAATCTGAACAGACAGATTGCGTGGAGTATTCTTTATCAAGTGAGATATCTTTCAAGGTCTCCTATTCAAGCATATCATCCGGCGAGAGACGATATCCCCGCAGGAAGTCTTCAACGGGTATCCTTTGTTTCCCCTCAAGCTGCACGTCTTTGAGATATACATGTCCGTCCCTTGTGGCCACCTGCAGTCCCGCTTCCATCAGCTTCCCCGGTGTCCCCGGCGCCTTTTCACCCGAAGACTTTCCTTTCCCCGCCACGGCGTAGAATATCTTCAATTTCTTGTCCCTGAGAAAAGAATACGCGCCCGGCCGGGAGGAAAGACCCCTGATGAGATTGACGATCTTTTCCGAATCGTCATTCCAGTCGATGTGTCCAGCACCGCGGGCAAGGCGGGGTGCGAAGGTGACGAGAGATGTGTCCTGCGGGGTTGCGGAAGTCGTACCAGCTATTACGCCCTTCACAGCCCTGATGAGAAGTTCTGAGCCCATTGCGGACAATTTTTCATGGAGATCGTCAAATCTTTCATCGGCGCCTATATCCGTTTTCTCCTGTAATAGAATATCTCCTGAATCCACTCCCTCATCCATATGCATGATGGTAACGCCCGTCTCTTTGTCTCCATTTATAATGGCCCAGTTGATGGGCGCTGCACCCCTGTAATTCGGGAGCAGGGAGGGATGTACATTGAGGCACCCCAATCGGGGGAATCTGATGATTTCCTCCGGGAGTATCTGACCGAACGCGACAAGAATCACCATGTCGGGCGATATCTTTCTGAATGTATCCAGAAAATCCTCGCTGCGAACGCGATCAGGTTGATAGACGGGTATCCCCAGTTCCAGAGCACACATCTTAACCGGTGGAGCGATATGTTTCCTCCCTCTGCCCTTCGGTTTGTCCGGCTGTGTGACTGCTCCCACGACATTATAACCATTTTCCACGAGGGCCTTCAATGAAGGAATGGCAAATTCCGGTGTTCCCATAAAAAGTATATTCATGACGGTCCCCTCCTTTCTTAAAAACTCTACTATGTTGTTTTACGCCATTATAGCGGCAATTGTCTTGAGTAAGTTGTTCATAATTCGTTATACCCTTTTGTCTTATTATAATCAATCCGGTCTTCGGGTACGGGTGCCTCCTTCCGATTTTGCATTTGACTACGGATGCAGATTCTAATAGGGTATCATCGGCGGATGCTAGTATTATCATTTATGAAAATCAAAACTTGAATACCCCGTTTTTAAACGGGGATGAAAAGTTTTCCTGCCGGAGGCAGGTGTGCATATGATATAAATACTGCATGGCACTGAAAAGAGCAAGTCATGCTGTATATGACACGAAATATCATTTTGTATGGGCACCGAAGTATCGGAAGTGGATTTTGCGAGGAGACATACAGGAGCGAGTAAAGAGTATATTTCATGAGATTGCGATAGCAAATGAGTTCGAGATTGACACGATGGAAGTAGCTGCTGATCATGTACATATATTTTTGTCTTTTCCACCGAGGTACAGCATTTCGAGGGTAGTAGCGATGCTGAAGAGTATCAGTGCCAGCGTGATATTCAGGGAATATCCTGGAGTTAAGAAGCAGCTTTGGGGTGGTGAGTTTTGGGAAGACGGGTATTTTGTTCGTACCGTGGGCGATAAAGTGACCGCTGAAGTAATCAGGAAATACATTGAGTATCATCGTCATGAGGAGAAAACACCCAAACAGTTAGAATTGTTTTAGATGCCCCGCCTTTAGGCGGGGTAATTCACTATATTTTGGTGGTTTTTATCATGTCCGAGCAAAAAGAATTCGTAGAAGAGGTAGTATCAAACCCGGAGCTTCCATTCAAAGCGCTCCTTGACTCCGCTTATTTCGCAATTATCGCAACGGATAGGGAAGGATATCTTGCATATATTAATGAGATAGCGAGATCTCTGCTGGATTTCAGAATGGAGGTTAAGCCCCGATCCATTCACTATTCAGAGATTGACAATGATGCCTGGCTCGACTTTAAAAAGATTATAGATACCGGGGAGCCTCAGATAGCGGTTCCTGTTGTAAATAAAACAGGCTCGTTTCTGGTCAACAGGACCCCCATCATCTGGGAGGGAAAGCTGGTGGGGGTAATGAGCGTATTTCACGACAAGGAAGAGTACGAGAAAATATCTCAGCACCTGTCCAGATACCAGACCCTCGTGCGTGAGGTCGAGGCAATCATCTGTTCTTCATATGATGGAATATATGTGACCGACGGTGAGGCTAATACGATACGGGTAAACAGGGCGTATGAAAATATCACCGGCATTAAGTCCCCGGAAGTGCTGGGACGCAATATGCGAGATCTTGTAGATGAGGGTTATTTCAGTGAGAGTGTTACGCTGAAAGTCCTGGAGGAGAAAAAGACGGTAACCCTCTCGCAGAAGTTGAAGACGGGGAAACATGTGTTGGTAACAGGCAATCCTTTTTTTGATGATGAAGGTACGATCAAGATGGTTGTGACCAATGTCCGGGATATGACCGATCTGGATAGACTGAATCAACAACTTGAAGAATCACTGGAAATGACGAGGGCTTACAGGGATAAGCTCCAGGAGATGCAGTTATCGGCGTACAAAGATAATGAAATTATACGGGTATCCAGGGCGATGAGATCCGTGTATGACCTGGTGGAGCGCGTTTGCAG
>JAFGQD010000076.1 GCA_016935875.1 Deltaproteobacteria bacterium | reverse complement strand
CAGATGGCAAAACAGTCCTGCGAGATAGCGGCCCAGTTGATCAATGAAAAAGGTGGCATCCTCGGAGGCCGCATGGTTGAACTCAGAGTGGTTGATGACGCGGGCGAGCCCAAGACAGGCGCACTGGCGGCAATGAAACTGGTTGGTCAAAAAGATGTCATAGCCTCGGTATCCACCTATGGCTCATCCATATGTGAACCCGCTTCCAATATCTACGAGAAATTCAAAAAGGTTAACATAGGTTACGGAGTTACGGCCGTCCGTCTCACGCAGAGAGGGTTCAAATACTTTTTCCGAACCTGTGGCCGTGATGATTCGCAGGGAGCATTCTTTGCAAAGGTTGCATCCGAAAGATTCAGTGCAAAGAGAATCGCCATATTGCATGACAATACAGCCTTTGGTAAAGGGCTGGCCGAGGACACAAAACGGGGGCTCCAATCCCAGCTGGATTCCGGCAAGGTTGAGATCGTATACTATGACGCCATCACCCCCGGGGAAAAAGATTTTCATGTGCCGCTGACACAATTGCGTGAGACAAAACCGGATATCTGGTATTTCACCGGATATTATGCCGAGGCGGCACTGCTGTTAACCCAGGCCAGAGAGATAGGGATAACCTGTCCCTTTGTAGGGGGGAACGCGGCGATCAACGATGAATTTGTCAAGATCGCGGGCATCGATATCGCAAAGGGATGTTTCATGACCAATGAGCCGCTGCCCGGTGACCTTCCATATCCCGAGGCAAAAGAATTCCTGGATGCCTACAGGGCCAAGTTCGGTGAAATTCCCTCAAGTCCATGGCCTATCTATGCCGCTGACGCATTCGGAATCATCGCATACGCCATCGACAAATCGGGCTCCACCGATTCTGACGTCCTGGCGGATTACCTCAGAAATAAGGTTGATGGTGTCAACGGGATAACAGGCCCCATAGGGTTTACCGATCAGGGAGACAGAGAGGGAGTTCCCTTTTATCTGTACGTTGTTGACAAGGCGGGGAAGATCGTAGTCTCTAAATAATTGATGATTTCGTTGAACTTAGCTAATCTGCCATTCCGACGAGTGGGGAAAATCTTGTATTGTAATCCCGACTCGTCGGGATTACACACTACAGATTTCTCGCAAAGCTTGTTCTGAGTGTCAAAAACCAGGCTTCCTCGCTTCGTTCGAAATGGCGGAAGCAAAGAAAGAAAAAAGTGGAAATAGTATTAGAACAGATTATCAACGGTCTTACAATCGGCTCATTTTACGCTCTCATAGCCCTTGGTTACTCCATGGTCTATGGTATTCTGAAGCTGATAAACTTCGCCCATGGAGATTTTTTCACATTAGGTTCCTATGTCGGATACACCATTCTCGTATTCGGGTCCGCGTTCTTAACCTCTCACTGCGGCCTGTGGGGCGGGATGATTGTAGCCATGGTAATTGCCGCAATCTGTCTCGCACTTGTGGGAATAACGGTGGAACGGCTGGCGTACCGCCCTATTTACCCAGCGGGACGGCTTCCCGCCGTTGTTTCCGCCCTCGGTGCATCGATCTTCCTGCAAAACGCGATCATGGTCATCTGGGGTCCGCGTTACCAGGCATATCCGGCATCACTGATACCAAATATCCACATACAGATGGGTGCTCTGCATATAACCCTGCTTCAGATAGTAATACTGGTCTTTTCTTTTCTACTCATGGGCATACTGTACTATATAATCCAGAGAACCCTCTTCGGCAGCGCCATCAGGGCATCGGCTCTCGACAGGGACACAGCCTCTCTGATGGGAATAAATTTTAACAAGGTAATATTCTTCATATTCACGCTGGGGCCCGCCCTGGGGGCGATCACAGGGGTAATGGTGGGCATGTATTACCGGCAGATCAGTTTCACCATGGGCTGGAATTACGGACTCAAGGCATTCACCGCCACTATTCTGGGAGGCATCGGCAACCTGCCGGGTGCCATGTTCGGCGGATTGATCTTGGGTCTTCTGGAAATGTTCGGCGGCGCCTATATATCGGCGGCGTGGAAAGACGTTTTTGTCTTCCTGATACTGATCCTTGTCCTGATCTTCCGTCCCAACGGACTCTTCGGTGAAAAATTGGCGGAAAAAGTGTAAATACATGGAAGACACCAGGATTTCAAAACTCAACAGTTTCTTCTCACCTCAACAGGGCACACTGTTCGCCGTATTAGGCATTTTTGTCATCTATCCGTTCGCGGCGAACAACTACTACATCGATGTTGCGTTCTTCTTCGGCATCTATGCTCTTCTCGGCCTGAGTCTTAATATCGTTTTGGGCGAAGTCGGACTGTTCGACCTCGGTCATGCCGGCTTCTACGCCATTGGCGCATATACCACGGCTATCCTCAATACCAAATTCGGCGTTCCCATCCTTGTCCTTCTTCCCGTAAGCGCTATTGCCGCGGCGCTTTTTGCCTATCTGGTCTGCTCTCCCATAATCCACCTCCGTGGCGATTATCTGTGCATCGTCACAATAGGCATGGGAGAGATCGTACGATTGTCTCTCATCAACAATCCATTCGACCTCACAGGCGGTCCGAATGGTGTATTCGGAATAGATTTTCCCTCTCTGGGCAGCTTTTTTGTGATTGATTCCTCAATCGAGTACTATTTTTTCATCTGGATCGTTGTGGGCTTCAGCATCTTGGCCCTTATAAGGCTCCAGAACTCACGTATAGGCCGCGCGTGGAACTGCATCCGTGAAGATGAAGTGGCGGCAAACGCCAACGGAATCAACGTCCGACACTACAAACTGCTTGCCTTCGTGCTGGGTGCGGCCATGGCTGGAATCGCGGGGAATATCTACGCGAGCAAGCTCATGTGCGTGTCTCCGGAAAGTTTTTCCTTCATGGAATCATGCTTGATGTTCTGCATCGTCCTTATCGGGGGGATGGGTTCAATCCCCGGCGTCATTATAGGCGCAGCGGTCATAAGCCTCTTTCCCGAAATCTTCCGCCCCTTCGCGATGTACAGGATGCTCATATTCGGGACAGTTATGATCCTTATGATGATGTTCCGACCGGGAGGGGCCTGGCCTCGTAGGAGAGGGGGAGCGGATATTAAATCCGTCCTGAATACATGGAGAAAAAATGGCTGAGGCAGATCTTCGAACCACAGACAGGGCAATCCTGGAAACCCGTAAGCTCACGAAGGTCTTTGGGGGTCTGACCGCCGTCAACAACTTTGACTCACAGGTCCGTGAAGGCGAGATATGCAGCCTCATAGGTCCCAACGGGGCGGGTAAGACCACGGTATTCAACGTAGTCACCGGAATTTACAAGCCCGAGAACGGGAGTGTCGTCTTCAATGGTAAGGACATCACAGGACAGAAGCCTCACCAGATCGTCTCTGGCGGAATTGCACGTACATTTCAGAATATACGCCTGTTTCCCAATATGACCTGCCTGGAAAACATCATGGCGGGACAGCACTGCCGCGGTTCAGCAGGCATGTGGGGATCGATCTTCAGGACATCCCGTCAGAAAAAGGAAGAGCGACATATCCGGGAAGTGGCAGAGGCGCGAATTCATCAGGTTGGCCTGTGGGAATCCCGAGATGAACTTGCAAAAAATATAGCATACGGCAGCCAACGCATGCTGGAAATCGCTCGCGCGCTGGCGACAGAACCCGGTCTGCTGGCCCTGGATGAACCGAGCAGCGGACTGAATCCGAGCGAGACGGAAGAGCTGATGGTTTTTCTCAAAAGCCTGGTTAAAGAAAATTTCAGCATATTCCTTATAGAGCACGATATGAACGTTGTAATGGGTATTTCCGACTGGGTCATCGTGATGGACGAAGGGGCCAGAATCGCGGAAGGCCGTCCGGAGACGGTCTACAACAACCCGAAAGTGATCGAGGCCTATCTCGGATATGATGACGACCAGCAGGTCAACGGAGAGAGCTGACGTGAAACCACTTCTCATAATCGACAACCTGCATATTTCTTACGGTTCGATAGAGGCCCTGAAGGGAGTTTCCATCTATCTTGACGAGGGAGAAATTGTAACCGTTCTGGGTGCAAACGGGGCGGGGAAATCGACCCTGCTTAACGCAATCTCAGGACTCCTCCCCATCAGCGAAGGTACCGTCACATTTGAAGAGGAGGAATTAAACACCATCCCCGCGTTTGAGATCGTCCAGAGGGGCATTTCTCAATCACCCGAAGGACGCAAGGTATTTTCCACTCTGACCGTAGAGGAAAACCTGAATCTCGGAGCCTATACAAAAAGGAAGGAAAAAGGGGCAATGACCGAGGCACGAGAACGCGTCTTCTCTCTTTTCCCGATCTTGATGGAAAGGCGGCGCCAGATGGCGGGCACACTGTCGGGTGGAGAGCAACAGATGCTGGCCATAGGACGCGCGCTCATGAGTTCTCCGCGTGTTCTGCTGCTTGACGAACCATCTCTGGGGTTGGCGCCGATTCTGGTAAGTCAGATATTCAAGATTATACACGAGATAAATGATCAAGGCACCTCAATACTGCTGGTTGAACAGAACGCGAAAAGGGCAATAGACATCGCTCACAGGGGACATGTCCTCGAAAACGGTCGTCTATCCATAAGCGGATCATCACAGGAACTGAAATCGAACAAAAAGATCCAGGAGGCATACCTGGGTGGAGCAGCGCTGAAAAAATAGAAACAGCAACGCCCCTTTTCCGTCTGGAATACGTAGCATGAAGTCCTGTCTTCCGTAAAAACCCCCGAAACATGTTGCTCTCTTATTTCCCCCGCCCTCACCGACGGAAAATTTCCTCTGCAACGAGATTTTTTAGGTATTGACAATTACAGATAGTATGCTTTAATCAGAATCAGACACATTCTATGAATATAGTAAGCAGTACAATGTCTTATGAGACAAGAATAGAATGAGTAAAAACACTGAAACTGCTGGGTATGGCGCTATGCGCTGTTACTGTTTGGTCTTCGGAATGTGGGAGAAATCAACCCATAGAGCCGTGAGACTTGGACAACAGGATATGAAAGCATAGGGAGGCATATTATGTCCGAAAAAATATTGATCCCATTGGACGGTTCTACATTAGGCGAGACGGCCCTGCGTTACATTGAGGAAAGGGTGTCCGGAATGGCACTGGGAAAGAAGACTGAAGTTGTTCTCTTCCAGGTCATTACATCATTGACTCATACTATTGCCGCTGGAGAGACGGCTGTCGAGGTTCCCTATACTGAGGGAGAACTGGAGCAAATAAAGAAAAGGACCATGGATTACCTCAATGAGGCCGGTGAAGGCCTGAGAAGTAAAGGGGTTGTTGTGAAATGTGAGGCGGTGTTCGGCACATCCTCGGCTAACGAAATTATTAAGGCTGAAGAAGAAGTAGGGGCTGACCTGGTGGCCATGTCGACACACGGACGGCATGGTCTCTCCCGATTGGCTTTCGGCAGTGTCACTGACAAAGTATTGCGAGGAGGGAAGGTACCCGTATTAATGGTGAGAATGCCTAAGATGGCTGAATAAGATTTGCATAATCCGATTGTGTCATCACGAGGGACAACATCGATGTACCCGGCACATTATCCCCGCGTCTTTTTACCCTTCCTCGACGCGATGATAATGGCGGCAAATATGAGCATCATTCCCATGAGTTGAAATGTGCTCACCGTTTCGCCGAAGAAGAGGTATGCCAGGATCGTGGCACCGATTGCCTCTCCGAGAATCGATATCGCGATCATACCCGCCCTCAGGTGCTCCAGCGCCCAGTTTATGGAAGTATGTCCCACGAGCTGCGGGACAATAGCCAGCAGTATCATATACATATAGGAAGAAGGTCTGTATCCGGTTAGAGATATGCCCATGGCAAGGGATGTCGTCATCAGAAACAGGGCACTCGCCGTGAACACAATAGTAATATATGTCAGTATGTCAAGATGTTCTCTTACCCTGCTGCCTGTTAACAGATACGCGCTCCCCATCACTGCCCCCATCAGGGCAAGGACATCACCGGTCAGCGCCTTTTTGTCAAGCAGAACAAGGGCATGAAGTCCGCTGTCTCCCGCCGCGATCACAACACTGCCAAGAAGACACAGGATAGTCCCGATTATAATCTCTGCGTGCTGCCTCTCTCTCAGCAAGAAATAGGAAAAGAGGCCGACAAATATGGGATTCGTGGTCACCAGTACCACACTGCTCGCAACCGACGTATATTTCAGGGACGTTGTCCAGAATATAAAATGCAGCCCCAGAAACACTCCCCCCGCAAGCGAAAGCACCATATCTCTCCTGCATACGGTCCTGAATGAAACACCTCTTATCCAGGAAAACACAAGCAGGATAACAGACGCAACGCAGAGCCTGTATGTGGCTATCATGATCGCCGGAACATCATTACAGAATCGTATGAATATTGCGGCAAATGATATGGAGACTATGCCGACAAACAGTATCGCTACGGTTCGAATCATTGAACCCTCCAAAACACCATAACATTTTCAACAAATCGCAATATTCGCTCGACATTCGTTCTGCATCCCGAAATAGACATATATCATTTTATAATTATTCATCTTTTCTCTTAATTCTTTATTCTTGAATCAACCAAAAAAAATTTGACTTTAAATATATGAAGGAGTAGTAAAAACAGTATATAGATATATATCAAAAAGAATTCTTGTTTGCAGATTTTCATATCGTAGAGTGGTTGTTTCTTTCATCATAAGATCTGTTCATGCCGGCGTGGTTATCAATACTATGCCAAGTATAAAGAGGTAATTTATTTGTTTAATTTTTAACTTCTTAACCATTAACAAAGGAGGTAGGAAATGACAACAGTAATTATCGTTATCGGTTTTTTAATCTATTTAATTTTGTATTTCACCTACGGCAAGAAGTTAGAGCAGGATGTCGTCATGGCCTCGGATGACAACGAGGCTCCATCCAAGCGTCTCTATGACGGGGTGGACTACATTTCGGCGAGGAAAGAGGTTCTTTTCGGACACCACTTCGCATCGATTGCCGGCGCAGCCCCAATCATCGGTCCCGCACTGGCAATATGCTGGGGGTGGGTCCCGGGT
>JAFGQD010000075.1 GCA_016935875.1 Deltaproteobacteria bacterium | reverse complement strand
CAGTGTCTCGGCGCGGGCGTTGATAAGCCGGGACGCTCCGGACAGATCCTTTGCCCAGGGAGGTACGAGCCCCCAGTGCAGTTTCCCCAGTCGATTGTCCTTCTGCCGTACAATCGCGTATATTTCATTGCCGGGGGCTATATTGTAGCTGGCCTCAATCTCACCGGTTGCGGCATCGATGCCGAAGACCTTTTTGAGCTCACCAAGCGAGCTGTATATCGCGAACCGCCCGCACATGACTGTTACGATACCCTGGGCAACTGATCCCAGTCTGTTGTATAGGAAGGTGAACGTCTTTGAAAGACAGTCTTCCACTTCCGGTTTCCGTTGGAACCCGTGGCGGCATACCTGACCGAGTCCGACCCGAATCGTTGATTTATACTGTCGAAGGCCCGCATGATCTCCCTGGAGTGTGCCTTCTTTTCATTATCAAAGAGGGTTGTCTGGACATGGCTACCAGAAGACAAATTCCTGAAGATAACCCCCGTCTTTTTATACCGGTATCCTTCCCGGAAGATGTTATCGAATCCGATATGGGTCCACTTGATGAGTTCCGCGGTATCACAGGTCGCGAAGGGGAGGCGTATGGTTTCCATGTTGAAGTATCTCGACTCCCTGTTGTAAGGATCTGCTATCAGGAAGACCTCAAGGATATTCGCCTCAAGATGCGCCTCTCGCAGCTTCTCCGCCCCCCTGGATGTAAAAGCGGCTACCGCTTCCCAGATGTCGGCCCGGTCTCCGAGGAGATATTTGAATGATCTGGATACGGCGATCTCTTTCCGGGGAGGCGGGGACTGCTCAAGCGGGTAGCATGAGGCTCCCCTGAGTTCCTGAAGGATTCTCAGACCGGTTATCCCCATCTTCTTCTGTATGAGACCGTCGGAGGCAGCGCGAAGCTGCAGCGCATTGTCGATGCCGACACTTCTGAGAAATGCGGCATAGCCTCTTCCCACACCCCAGATATCTTCGACATCGGTCATCGCAAGGGCGCTGTTTCGATACGCCGATCCGGTCAGATCGAGGACTCCATCCGCCTTCTCCGACTTTTTGGCTATGCGGTTGGCGATCTTGGCAAGTGTCTTCGTCTCCGCAATACCGACCGAAACGGGCATGCCTGTCCATTTCCGTATCTGAGACCGTATGGACTGCCCGTAGGCGGTCAGATTGTGTCCCTTGAAACCGGACAGGTCCAGAAAGGCCTCATCGATGGAATACTGTTCAACAGCGGGAGTGAATCGCGAGAGGGTGTCCATCACCCGCTGTGACATATCGCCATAGAGGGCATAATTGGAAGAATACACGTGAACCGCGTGGGCCTTGATTGTCTCTCGTATCTTGAATACAGGGATACCCATTCGGATACCGATAGCCTTGGCTTCATTCGATCTGGCGACAACGCAGCCGTCATTGTTGGAAAGCACCACCACGGGTTTCCCGGCAAGCCTGGGGCTAAAGACCCGCTCACAGGAAACATAGAAATTATTGCAATCAACCAGTGCAAAGGTAGGAGACATTATCAATCCTATAGGGTTACAGGGGATGGATTACATTGGTGACAACACCCCATACCTCAAAGCCCATTTCCTCTTCGATCTGAAGGGGTTTGTAATCCTTGTTTTCAGATATCAAAAAAACCTTGTCCTTTGTTACCCGAATCCTTCTTACCGTCAGTTCTCCATTCACGACCGCTATCACCACCTTCTTGTTGACCGGTTTGAGAGAGCGATCCACGATCAGGATGTCTCCATCGTGTATCCCCGCGTCGATCATGGAGTTTCCGGTTACCTTCACAAAAAAGGTCGCGGCAGGATGCTTGACAAGATATTGGTTCAGATCCAGTTTGCCCTCTATGTAATCCTCTGCGGGGGAGGGAAAACCCGCCGAAACCGGAACCATAAACAGAGGCCGTCTACATTTTGTTGATTGATCCGGGTGGTATATGACCTGTACTTTCATAACTGTCTATATATAAAACATTTCTTGATTTTTCAATCTGATAATCGTTCATATGAAACCCTGTGTATCACGAAGGGAATAAAAAGTCTTTGTTTTCGAAAATAATCTTCAATAATTTAATAATTTAATAATTTAATCCTTGACATTTGGTATAAACATCTATATATTCCCCCTGCAAGTTGGATGGAGACATTTTAAGTGCGAAAACTGGCCGCCATGTCTTTGAAGATAGTGGTGGTCTCTTTGTATTAGGCATAATGGTAATCCGACTTTGAAAAATCTATGGAAGGAGGATGCAAATTATGTCAGAAGGAACTGTTAAATGGTTTAATGACGGAAAAGGCTTTGGGTTCATCGAGATGGATGGCGGAAAAGACGTTTTTGTCCATCACAGCGCGATTCAAGCCGAAGGCTTCAAGTCACTGCAAGAGGGTCAGCGCGTGACGTTTGATGTTGAGCAGGGTCAGAAAGGCCCCTCGGCTGCTAATGTCAGAGCACTGTAAAGATTAATATCGACAAAATGGCACTCTGTGGTTACAAACTGCAGAGTGCCATTTTTTTTGATTACCTGCCGAGAATTTCTCATCTAAAGATATATAACTCTTATTATCAGCAAAGCTGTTTTCTAACCCGCTCTATCCTGCATTCAAGGGGAACTTCCATTTCTCCATAGTCTGTGGCGTTACGCACGACAAATTCCGTAATAAGAGCTTCCAAGGTTTTAGTGGATCATTGAGCGTATGGCATTTTTATTATACTTCCCGTACTGTTCGCTTTGATCATTTTTGTTGGCTTCGTTATAGGTTATTGTGTATTTATGCTATCCCTCAGGTTCCGAGAGCACTTGAAATGGGCTATCTTCCGTGGCGCTATCATGAGGCTTTCACTTGTATGAGGATTTCTTCCTCTCCTGGCGTTCTTTTCAATGAGATAGAACTTCCCGAACCCGCTGATTTGGACGGTTTCACCTTTTTCGAGCGATTGTTTTATTATCTCTAAAAAAGATTCGAATATGTCGGCGGACCTGTTCTGACGAAAGCCAATTTGGTCATGAATTGATTCGATGATATCTGCTTTTCTAAGGGTCATAGGTAAGATACCTCCTTCGACTTGCATCTCGTTGATTGATCCGGATAGCATATAGCTTCTATGATCATGGCTATCTATATATAAGATGTTTCATGATTTCTCAATCTGATAATACGTGTGCATAAAAAAATAAGATCTCGTTCGCATAGATACTGCGGATCGGATCCACCCGGATAGCTGAACCCCTTCTTGGAAGGTTCGGATTCCTGCTTTTGGCTTCCATTAAAGATTATCGATTATCAACAGTAGAACTATTCGGTATTCACACTTCTTTCCTGCAGGATATCTTGAAGGGACTCAAACACCCGAGAGAATGCTCCGAATCATCCTGCCTGCAACTTTTTTTGAACAGATGATACTTTGCGAAATTCGTATTAAAAATAATTAGATGTCTTTCTCGCATATCCAAGAATCAGAGATAAAAAATTGTATAACTACACCCAAAATATGATAAAATAAACATAAAGGTTTTTATCTCCAAAGTGAATTGATGAAGCTATTGAGAGAAATCCTTATGCAGCTCTGGGATAGCGGCGTACCGACAAACAATATCAGCTTTGGCACCAGATAGCAGAGGTAGTCAGATGCAGAATCGAGGGTGTCTGACTTTTGGGAGGGATGTAAATAATTCTGAAAAAATGGTCAGTGATGAAGAAAGGAGGGCTTAGAGATGTCAGTTATCACAATTTCTCGGCAGATGGGAAGCCTGGGGGAGGAGATCGCCCAGGAAGTATCCGGTAAACTCCAATACGAATATCTTGACAGGGATGGAATTGAACAGGGACTTACCACTCATGGACTGGCGGTTCCGGAAGTGGAAAAATTCGATGAAAAGAGTCTTCACTTCTGGGTCAAATGGCAGATCCAGGGACAGAAGTTTTTTCATGCGATGCAGACGGTTATTTACGAAGCCGCCCGCAGGGACAACGTGGTGATTGTAGGCCGCGGCGGACAGGTTCTTCTAAAGGGGATCCCCGGCGTCCTTCATGTCCGGATCATTGCCCCGTTGCAGGATCGTGTCCGACGCCTCGCGGTGCAGAGAGGAGGCAACGAGAAAGAATTGTTGCGAATTTTAAAACAGAGCGACCGGGACTCGGTGGGATTCATCCGGACCTTTTTCGATGTCGATTGGGAGAATGCGGACCTCTATGATCTCACGATCAATACACGTGATCTTTCGGTTGATGTGGCTGTCGACATGATATTGAGTGTGGTTCCAGCCGTTGATGCAATGAAGGATATCCAGAGATCTCGGGAGCGATTGGATGACCTTATCCTTCAGCAGAAGGTTGAAACCGTTCTTCTGACCGAGAATATCAGTGATATTCGTGTCGAAGTGGCAAAAGGGGTGGTGACTTTGGGTGGGAGCGCCCCCTCTAGCTTGGAAGGCCAGAGATATGTAAGCTTGGTTTCAGAGGTTGAGGGAGTTCAGAAGGTCGAAAACAATATGATTATCAGGTTACCCACCAGTATGTAATTCCATTCGCTACGTTTCCTGAACCTTTCCATTCTCCCGGCTCTCGGGGGAATGGAAAGGCATTTGTCTACCCTTCCCATTTCGCGGGATTCGAGCCGTAGTTTCCGAGGACTAAGGGTCTCACCATAATCAAGAAAATATCGGTTGTGTCTGGTGCATGTTAGATAGAGTCACTTTTAAAACGATTCAATAATGTCTGGATACAATGCTAAGGGATAAGCGGAAGTTGCAAATACCAACTGACGTCGAAAAACTCAT
>JAFGQD010000074.1 GCA_016935875.1 Deltaproteobacteria bacterium | reverse complement strand
CTTATGGTTTGTTGCTAATCCATGATCCCTATTTTGTATTGTTTGGAATTGAATAAGACTGTCTCCACAGATCAAGATAATCCTTGATCTCCTGTTTCCATCGCCTTCTGTCCCATGGCAGCGACGATTCACACAGTTTCTGTACGCGCTTAATATACTCTTTACCTCCCATGGGTGTCAATAATCCTATGCGAACTCTCCTCAGGAGAAGGTCGGAAAGGTGCCGTACCTGTTCACGCTTTGCCGTGAAGGGCAATTCGGCCCACAGCGTAAAGGTGCCCGGAATAGTTGTGAGATCGGCGGTTGCGGCCGTTTTTACGAGTTCATCAGCGGTCTTTCCATACCGGCCATAGAGTCGCCGCCACGTCCGGGCGGACAGTCCGAAATCCTCTTGGGGGCTGTCGGGTACCGGGGAAAAGACCGGGTCGCTTCTCCCGATAAATCGAACCGGTGGAAGAAAAGATCGGGTCTCCTTAAGCGTGTCCAATGCCATCCTTCGAAAAGTTGTCAGCTTTCCGCCGGTAACGGTAACAAGGCCTTTGTCTTTCCATACGACATAATCGCGTGATTCTTCCGAGGGGGAAAGCTTGCCTTCGCTGAGCACCGGTCTGATACCGGCAAAGGTTGATATACAATTATCCGCTGACACATCAAGGGAGGGGAAGAATGTATGAATAGCCTCCAGCAGGTATGATATTTCTTCTCTTGTGATTGAAGGTTCTTTTTGTATGTCTTCCCTGTAATCGACATCGGTGGTTCCGACGAGCACGGCCCCTTCCCATGGGATCGCGAACACAGGTCTGTTATCGACGGGATGAACCATAGTCACCGCACTGTCAATGGGCATAACTGAAGAGGGGAAAATGATATGGCTTCCCCTCAGGGGGCGCAGATGGCGCTTCTTATCGGGGGAGGGATGCAGTTCTTCTCCCCAGGCTCCGGTTGCGTTGATGACCGCGCCTGTTGAGATGGTATTCTTCTCCAGAGTCTCTGTGTCTTCTATCGCTATTCCGGTGACTTGCCCATCCCCATTACGGAGTATCTTTCTTGCCGCCGTGTAGTTGAGGGCGCAGCCGCCTGATGTGACAGCTTCATTGATCAGGCGCAACACGAGTCTTGCGTCGTCGGTCTGGGCGTCAAAAAAACGAAAACCTCCTGCAAGCCCCTTTCTCGTGAGATGGGGTGTAAGGGTGCAAAAATCCTTAGTTTCATAAAACTGGTGTTGTTTTTCATGCGCCATGAGGTCGTAGAGGAGAAGACCGATATCGAGCGACCATTTGCCGGGCGAGGTGCCTCTATAGACGGGCATGAGAAATCCTACCTGCTCAACCAGACCGGGAGCCTCTTTGAGCATGCGTTCACGTTCTTCAACGGACGCCTTCGTGAGAAGCAGGTGACCGTCCTTGAGGTAGCGCAGACCGCCATGAACCAGCTTTGTTGAACGGCTCGATGTGCCCCATGCGAAATCCATCCGTTCCACCAGGAGTACCGTAAGGCCCATGCGTGTGGCCTCCCTGAAGATGCCGGCCCCCGTTATACCGCCTCCTATCACAACCAGATCCCAGTCTTCCCGTAGCTTTGTTGTTTCCATTATACTGTTCCTTTTTTTATGTGTTGTAACTAATCAGGTGCAGCGGTTTTTGTTCTCTGTCTCCCCGGGCATTACATTTCTCCCTTTTCCCAGATGTGGATACTCTTTTCCAGGACCGAGCGGACAATGTCTTCGGTGTCCCCTTCTCCCTGATCAATCGAACGCAAGAGCTGACGATAGTAGTTGCTGGAAGACTCTCTTCCCTCTTCGAGGCTGAAGTAGCGAAGCGCCATGATCTTGAAAATGGAGGCGAAATCATTGAGAATCAGGGGATATATCGGGTTTCCGGAATGCCTGACGAATAAGACCTGCAGTTTCCAGTCGTAGTCCGTGAAGGCAGAAGCCTCGTTCCCGAAATTTTCGAAGAGATTGAGGTGCGCCAGGAAGACCTCGGGCGAATTGGCGATTGCAAGACGGGCGACAGGAGGAAGCAGAGTAACCCTCACTTCAAGAAGGTGTGTGATAAATCCATTGGGAAGAGATGCTCCATACTTTGCAAGGGAACTGAGCAGACCCAGACCGCCTTCCTTCCAGTAATCGTTAACCATGGTGGATTTTCCGTGCCGGATAGTAACCCATCCCTCGGCCGCGAGACGCTGGAGAGCTTCCCTGAGAGTTTGTCTCGTTACCCCGATCTGCTCAGCAAACAATCTTTCATTAGGAAGGTTCGATCCCGGTGGATACGTGCCGTCAAGTATGGATGTGACCAGTCTGTATTCCGTGTGCCGGGCAGGGTGAAAAAGTTTTCCCGTTTCCATTTGCATAACACCTCTGGTAAGAGGTCATACCAGTTATATGTTCTGGTGTCAAATAATATGTATTACCTTCCGGTTTGTTTGCGGGTACTTGAAACTGATCCATAAAAATCAGGTTGATATCAGAGAACTGGAGGTGATAAAGAGAATGTTTACTATAAGAATGTTCTTTTCTATACTGTCAGGACATACACCCGTATTTACTGTTCGGGGTATGGGCGGCACTTGTAGTCAATCCGGGGTGTTTGTATGGATTGAATTGAACAGCGAGCGCATTCCCCGCTGCTTGCGGCGGGGTTAGCGAGAGAATAAAAAATAAACATGTTCCATACCAATCGGAGACTCCCGCAACTTGTTGCGGGGAGATTCAATGATAAAGATCATAAACAAAGGCATTATAAGAGTGATGAGGGATATCATTATCGCCCAGGAGGGATGTGATTATGGCACAGAAAAAAAGAATTATTGTGATAGGCGGTTCCGCCGCGGGACCAAAGGCTGCGGCAAAGGCGCGCAGGTTGGATTATGATGCGGATGTCATAATACTACAGAAGGATCCGGATCTGTCCATGGCCTCCTGCGGATATCCGTACTATGTCGGAGGCTATTTTGATGACAGGAATATGCTTTTGAGCACACCGACAGGTGTGACAAGAGACCCTTTGTTTTACCTCAACGCAAAGGGAATAGAGGCAAGAACAAACACCGAGGCAACAGCGATAGACAGAGAGAACAAAACAGTGGCATACACGAATCTGCTGTCGGGTGAGGCAGGCACGCTCGAGTATGACAAACTTATAATTGCGACAGGTGCTGTCCCCAGAATACCTCCCATTCCCGGCACTGACCTTGAAGGTATCACTACCCTACAATCCATGAAAGATGCTGATTT
>JAFGQD010000073.1 GCA_016935875.1 Deltaproteobacteria bacterium | reverse complement strand
TAAAAACCGTAAGAGTACGGTTGCATGGGGACATGGCAAGGATAGAAGTTTCCGCTGAAGAAAGGGAGAGACTTTTTGACACAGAGCTTTTAGACAGGATAGCGGAAGACATCAAAGACTTTGGTTTTACATATGTGACCCTCGATCTGCAGGGTTACAGAATGGGAAGTTTAAACGAAGGGTTATGATGAATAAAGAAACAATAAAGAAATTGCTGGAAGATGTAAAAGACGATAAGATGTCAATAGACACAGCAGCAAGAATGTTAATAGATCTGCCCTTCACGGACCTGGGCTTTGCAAAAATAGATAACCACCGAGAGATCAGAACCGGTTACCCTGAGATCATATACTGCGCGGGGAAGACAGAAGAACAGGTGGTCGCAATAATACGTGAAATGCTGAAAAAGGGCAGCAGCATACTGGGAACCAGAGCTGATAAGAAAATTTTTGAAGCAGTAAAAGCTATATGCCCGGAGGCAGAATATCATGACGTTGCACGTATCATTACGGTCAGGAAAAAAGAAATTAAGCTTACAGATACCTATATTACCGTGATAACAGCAGGAACTTCAGACATTCCGGTGGCGGAGGAAGCGGCCATAACAGCACAAATGCTTGGAAACAGGGTGGAAAGAGTATTTGATGTAGGTGTTGCAGGGATTCACAGACTGTTTGCCAGCCTGGATGTTATCACAGGAGCAAAAGTGATTATAGCGATAGCAGGAATGGAAGGTGCTTTGGCCAGTGTGGTTGGTGGGTTAGTTGATAAACCCGTCATAGCTGTTCCTACAAGTGTAGGTTATGGGGCAAGCTTCGGAGGATTATCCGCTCTTTTGTCCATGTTAAACAGCTGTGCCAGCGGAACAGCCGTAGTTAATATAGATAATGGCTTTGGCGCGGGATATTTCGCGAGTATGATAAATAAATTATCCTGAACCGGAGTCCGCGTATTTAACGTCTCCTCCGACTATGGTCATGACGGCTTTCCCCTTGAGCTCCCAGCCGTTGAAAGGACAGTTGCGTCCCTTCGAGCGGAACTGATCCGCATCAACAGTCCATCTCTTATGCATATCTATAACGGTGATGTCGGCGTCGGAACCTGGCCTCAGTGAACCCTTGGGTATTTTCAATATGTTCGCCGGATTGACGCTCAACTTTTCTATCAGCTGGCCTATGGTGAGGATGCCTTCATCCACCAGTTTCAGACAGAGGGGGAGGGATGTTTCCAATCCTATGATGCCATTCGCGGCGTACTCAAATTCAACATCCTTTTCAATGGATGAATGCGGCGCGTGGTCGCTGGCTATCGCGTCTATCGTACCGTCTCGAAGCCCTTCTTTTATTGCCTCGACATCGTCTGAGCCTCTCAGGGGCGGATACATCTTGAAGTTTGTGGAGAATTCTCTCAACGCCTCATCGGTAAGCGTAAAATAGTGGGGGGCGGTTTCCGCCGTTACGTTGATTCCCGCGGATTTGGCCTCCCTGACAGCCTGAACGGAACCGGCCGTGCTTACATGGGCGATATGTATGCGGGTCTTTGTGTAACTCGCAAGTCGTATGTCTCGTATCACCATGATATCTTCCGCAATGCCGGGGATTCCCGGGAGACCCAGTTGGGTGGATATAAACCCTTCGTTCATCAGGCCGCCCGAAGACAGGCTCGTATCCTCGCAGTGAGAGATCACTGGCATATCGAAGGAATAAGCGTATTCGAGGGCATGTCTCATCAATCCGCTGTCTGTGACCGGATTTCCATCGTCGGAAAAGGCAACGGCGCCGGCATCTTTAAGGTCTCCGAATTCCGTCAGTACCTTTCCCTCCTGTCCTTTGCTGATCGCCGCGATGGGATATACCTGTGCCATTGCGGCAAGGCGGGCCTGTTTGAGTATAAATTCCGTCACCGAACGGGTATCGTTGACCGGGTTGGTATTCGCCATACAGGCTATGGAGGTGAACCCTCCGGCCACCGCGGCCTCGCTTCCCGTCCGAACGGTCTCCTTGTATTCAAAACCGGGCTCGCGCAGATGGGTGTGCATATCGATAAGGCCGGGTGTGACGATTGTATCTTTCAGGTCGAATATTCTGAAATCACCCCCGGAGTCAGCCTCTGGAAGAGAAATCTCCTTTTGTATGAGGGCAATCTTTCCATCTTCTATCAGAATATCCGTGATCGTATCGATATTCTGCGATGGGTCTATAACTCTTCCCCCTTTGAGTAGCAGCTTCATTTTCTATCTCCTGACAAAAGATAAAGAAGGGCCATCCTTACGGCAACTCCATTTGTAACCTGTTCGAGGATGACGGAAGAGGGGCCGTCTGCGATCTCCGGAGAAATCTCGACTCCCCTGTTTATCGGCCCCGGGTGCATGACGATTACATCGTTCTTTGCCAGTTTGATGTTGTCACGGTTCAGAGAAAAATGCTTTGCGTATTCGCGAAGAGAGGGGAACAGGTTTCTTTTCTGCCTCTCAAGCTGCATACGGAGCATCATCACAACATCCGCGTCTTTTATGGCATCTTCCATATGGTAATAAACCGAGACTCCCATCTGATCTATATCTCTCGGTATCATCATTGCCGGACCGCACACCGCTACATCCGCACCCATTCTCGTAAGGCCGTATATATTGGAACGTGCCACCCTGCTGTGTGCTATATCGCCGACTATGGCAATTTTGAGACCTTCCATAGTGCCTTTTTTCTCTCGTATCGTGAGCATGTCGAGAAG
>JAFGQD010000072.1 GCA_016935875.1 Deltaproteobacteria bacterium | reverse complement strand
TCTATGGAGTAGAGCAATGCCCTGTAAAGTCCGAAGAAGACGGGGAGCTGGATCAACATGGGAAAACATCCGCTCATCGGATTTACTTTATTGGATTTGTAAAGGGCCATGGTTGCCTGCTGGAGTTTGGCCTTGTCGTCTTTGTATTGTTCCTGGAGTTTTTTCATCTGAGGCTGGAGTTTCTGCATCCCCTTCATGGATCGGTAGCTTATATTCCCCAGCGGCCAGAATATAAGTTTTACCAGGATGGTAAGAATAATGATCGCAAGGCCGTAGTTGATCACATATTTTTGGATCCAGTTAAGTGCCGTGAGGAGCGGAAGGGCAAGCCACTTTACCCATGAGCCGAAGTCGATAGAGTTCTCAAGGCTGACATTCTGTGCCTGAAGGTTTTTATATTTCTTTGGGCCTAAATACAGAACATATCTGAACGATCCCGATTGGTCGGGAGGAATGAGATTTTTAGGTCCTTCAAGAGCTGTGGAAACCATGTCTTTCGAATCTTTGGAAACCATGAAGTTAGTGAGGGATGGTTGTTCCGGTATCATGGCTGCAATGAAATATTTTGTTTCGAATCCTCCCCACGATACGTCCGGTCCACTGAACGCTCTTGCCCCCAGTTTCTTAATCTTTTCAGAGACGACTTTATTCTTTACGTAGGAGATAGGCCCAACATGGCTATATTTGTCTGCTGTTTCCGAAGGGTCAACATACTGGTTCCATGCAATGAGGGCATTTTCCTTGATCGTGTCGTCCGATAGGTTGGTAAGCCTGACCTCAAGATCGAAGGAGTATTTGTCCGGATAAAAGGTGTATATCTTTTCCACTTTGATTTCGCCTGGATATGACCAGGAAAAGATCAGATCTTTTGTATTCACGGCATCAGTCAAATCGACGGAATCCACATTTGATTCGTATATTACATCTGCCGGGATATCTATACTGGATTCCGGAAAAGTTGCGGTAAGGGGATGGTCTGTGCTTTCTCCCACATTGACCAGTTCTACCAGAGGCGAATTTTTGTCCATATCCTTACGGTAATCTTTCAGTTTGAAAGATTTTAAGCCTGCGCCTTTGGAGCTGAATATGGCTGTATACATAGGACCCTCTACGCTAACATCCTTTCCGGTTCCCTTGTTTCCCTCTTGTTCCGTCAGTGATTTCCGACGGTCAATGATAGGAGTTGCCTGTGAGCTCTGATCGTCGGTAAGTTCCTGGGGTATATTTTCTGTCTTGCCGGCTATTTCTCCGGTATTCTGGGTAAGCTCAGCCGGTGTACGGGGAGGGGTTTTCTGAAAAAAATACTGATACCCCATTAATACCGCTAATGACAAAACAACGGCGAGAAGTGTCCTCTTGTCCATTAAAAACCTCCATGATTGACTATTTTACTGGATCGTATCCACCGGGATGGAAAGGATTACACCTGAGTATGCGCAGAAACCCGAGAAAGGTTCCCCTGAAAGGGCCATAGCGGTTAATGGCTGTTATCGCATATTCAGAGCATGTAGGGTAGAAACGGCAACGCTGAGGAAAGCAGGGGGATATGACTACCTGGTAACACTTTATGGAAAAAATCAAAACCTTTTTTAGAATCCGCATGGGTGTTATTTTTCTTTAAAGAGTCCCGCCAATTCCAGACATACATCCTGGTATTTGAGCGAGGGCACATCCCTTTTTGCAATTATCACCACGTCTTTTGAATCAGGCAGCCTGTCTTGGTTTAATCTGAAGAACTCTCTTAAAAGGCGTTTAATCCTGTTTCTCTTTACCGCGTTTCCCACCTTTTTGCTGACCGCTACTCCAAGCCTCTTTTCTCCTAATGGATTGGGGCTCAATATAACAGTGAAATTATTCGAGTGGACCCGTCGCCCCCTTTGGTATATGTCTAAGTACTCTTTCCTCTTACGTACCCGTTCCTTTTTCCCGAAGGCTTGCTTTTCCATTTGATTCGGGGGTACACCCCAAGCGCCGCGGAGGGTTCTAAGGGCCTGATGCCTTCAACGCAGTGTTTAAACGGCAAGTTTTTTTCTTCCCCGAGCCCTTCTTCTGTTCAGTATCTGTCTGCCCCACCGCGTTGCCATTCTGGCCCGAAAGCCGTGCGTTCTTTTTCTCTTGGTGTTGCTTAATTTAGTTAAATTCTTTTTCATCAGTAGAAGCCTCTCTCAATATGTGTAAGCTGCCTCTTTCACCACAATTTAAAGTATTTGTCAAGGTGTAATTAGCGCATGAGTGGAACAGTTGATTCCTGGTTGTCTTCTTTTGACAGGAGCTGCAGGTATTCGTGGACCATCTCAAACAGTTCACCCCTCTCGTTTACAGAGACGGCAGCCTTTCTGAATTTGCTTCCCCCTTTCAACCCTTTAGTATACCACAGGAGATGCTTACGGAAGGACTTGACACCCATCTTCTCGCCATAAAGTCTTATGTTCATCTCCAGATGCCGGCGTATGACATCTTCCCTTTCCATCAGAGAAGGTGTGGAGGAGAGGGCTCTATCTGATAGAAAAGTTTTTATACCCCTGAATATCCAGGGGTTTCCAAGTGCGCCTCTTCCCACCATCACCCCGTCGCAACCGGTTATCTCTATCATTGCACGGGCGTCTTCCGGCCTCCTGATGTCGCCGCTTCCTATTATGGGAATGCCTGTCCTTTCTTTTACCATCCGGATAAGATGCCAGTCGGCCGTCCCGCTGAATCCCTGTTTCACCGTCCTCGGGTGCAGTATGAGGGCATCCGCGCCGCACCCTTCGGCTATTGCGGCAATCTCGATGGCGTTTATCTCATCGTCCGCCCACCCGGAGCGTATCTTGACTGTGAAAGGCAGGTGTGTGGTCTTTCTGACACTTCTTACAACAGCGGCGAACTTTACGGGGTCCCGCATGAGGGCGGCGCCTGCCCCTGTCTTCAACACCTTTTTCACCGGACACCCGGCGTTGATGTCCACAAGATCAGCACCCATTTCGGTCACAATCCCAGCCGCCTCACCGAGGACTTTCGGATCGGAACCAAATATCTGCACACCGAGAGGTCTGTCGTCCGGAGACGATTCGAGATAACTGTAACTCCTGCAAGTCTTTCT
>JAFGQD010000071.1 GCA_016935875.1 Deltaproteobacteria bacterium | reverse complement strand
ATGACTTCAATCTTCCGGGGATACTCATCAATATACCCTCTACATATCGAACCGCCCGACAGATCGGCTATCAGCTGGGCCGCCCTGTCGAGGGCCCTGACCACCCCATCCGGATCTATTCCGCGCTCAAAGCGAAAGGCGGCGTCCGTTCCCATTCCCAGAGCCCTCGAGGATTTTCGGATTGAAGAAGGGTTGAAATAGGCACTCTCGAGGAGAACCTCCTTCGTATCGTCCTCCACCTCGGAATCGAGCCCACCCATGATGCCTGCAACTGCGACCGGCCCCGCGCTATCACAGATCATCAGGGTATCGGCGCTCAGCGTGCGGGTCTTTCCGTCCAGAGAAACAAACTGTTCACTCTCATCGGCACCCCTGACAACGATCCTCCCCTCTTTGAGAGACCGGAAGTTGAAGGCATGCAAGGGCTGGCCGAATTCCAGCATGACGAAGTTCGTCACATCAACCACGTTATTGATCGCGCGCAGGCCCACTGCTTCGAGTCTCATCCGCATCCAAGCCGGAGAGGGACGTATTTCAACATCTTGTATAAGCCGGGCTGTATACCGGGGACACAGGTCGGCGTCGAGGATCGTCACGGAGGTCAGTTCATCGATATCCTCCCCTTTTTCCTCGAATTCTATGACGGGGGATCGTACCACTCCCCTCGTCATAGCGGCGATCTCTCTTGCTATGCCTATCATACTCAGGCAATCAGGACGGTTCGGGGTAATGGATATCTCAAGCGCGACATCTTCCAGATCAAGGGCTACGGCCAGATTCTCACCAAGGGTGAGGGTATCGGGCAGCATCATGATGCCGCTCGTATCTTCTCCTATCCCCAGTTCCTCTTCGGAGCACAGCATCCCTTCGGATAGTTCCCCCCGCAACCGGGAACTCTTTATCGTGTATCCACCCGGTATGGTCGCTCCTACTTTCGCAAATGGAACGATATCGCCCGCACTTATGTTTTTTGCGCCGCACACCACCGGAAAGATCTGCTTTCCGGTTGAGACATCACACAATGAAAGCTTATCGGCATTGGGATGGGGCTTGACGGAAAGTATCTGAGCGACAACTACGTTAGAAAAATCGGGGCTTATCCTGTTTATGGAATCAACCTCCAGTCCGGCCATCGTCAACTTGCCGGCAATCTCCTCCGGGGTCAGTTCCACATCAATATAATCCCTCAACCACTTGAGACTGACTAACATGTATATTCACCACCACTGATTTAAAAAGGCTAAAACTGTTCCAGGAATCTCCGGTCATTCTCGAAGAACAGGCGAATATCCGATATACCGTATTTGAGCATCGCGATCCTCTCCACACCGAGGCCAAAGGCAAAACCAGAAATTCTTTCGGTATCATAGTGTACTGTCTTGAAGACTTCAGGATCAACCATCCCGGATCCGAGGATCTCGATCCATCCGCTGTGGCCGCATACCCGACAGCCGGCGCCTTTGCACATCACGCACTGTATGTCAACCTCTGCGCTCGGTTCTGTAAAGGGGAAAAAACTGGGCCGAAATCGTACCTTGGTGTCACTACCGAACATCTGTCGGAGAAAAAATGACAGGGTTCCCTTAAGATCCCCGAATGTGATGTTCTCATCAACCAACAATCCCTCAACCTGATGAAACATGGGGGTATGCGAGATGTCGGAATCGGGCCGGTATACCTTGCCGGGCGAAAGGATTCTCACGGGGGGCGAATATTCTTCCATCGTCCTGACCTGGACGGGAGAGGTGTGAGTGCGCAGGACAACGTTGTCGGTTACATAGAATGTGTCGTGTATATCTCGGGCGGGATGATCTTCGGGAATATTGAGGGCCTCGAAATTGTAATACGTCAACTCCACATCAGGGCCTTCTACCACGGAAAATCCCAGATTTGCAAAGATATCGCATATCTCTCCCTCCACCCGTGTAACGGGATGGAGTTTTCCATATTGCACACCCCTGCCTGGAAGCGTTACATCGATCTTCTCTTCACCCAGAAACTTGTGCTTTGCACCGATTTCTATATCCGCCAGGGCTTTTTCAATCTTTTCCAGGAGGGATTTCTTTATGTCGTTGGAAAGCTTGCCAAGGATGGGTTTCTCTTCGGGCGTAACATCTTTCAGACCACGGAGGAGATCGGTGAGAAGTCCCTTCCTTCCGAGGTATCTGGTTTTTATTCCAAGAAACTCCTCTCCGGTCTTCGCTGAATGCATCTCATCATCAGCCTTTCTCCGCAGATTTTCAAGAGCTTCTTTCACGTAATTTACTCGCCTTTCGCTATACCGGCAATCTTTGAAAAGGCTCCGGGATCGTTGACGGCAAGTTCCGCAAGTATCTTTCGGTCCAGATCAACCCCTGCATTCTTTATCCCGCTTATGAGTCTGCTGTAAGAGATGCCATTCATACGGGCGGCGGCATTTATTCTCGCGATCCAGAGCTTCCTGAAATCCCGTTTCCGTACCCTGCGATCCCGGTAGGAGTATTTCATCGCCCTTTCAACGGCTTCAGTAGCGGTCCTGTACAACCTGCTCCTCGCACCAAAAAACCCCTTTGCGAGCTTCAGTATTCCTCTTCTCTTCTTTCTCGCGTGTACACTTCTCTTTACTCTTGACATATATATCTCCCTAAGACTACCTTACATATACGGAATCAGCTTCTTGATTCCATTCATATCTCTCTTATTAAGAAGATCCGATTTCCTCAGGCTTCTCTTCCTTTTGGTCGTCTTCTTGGTCAGGATATGGCTGGAATATGCCTTGCTCCTTTTTACCTTTCCTTTGGCGGTAAGGCTGAATCTCTTAGCCGCTCCTCTGTGTGTCTTTATCTTCGGCATTTTATTACTCCCAGTTCTTTTATTAAGGGAACAATCACTTTTTCGGGGGGGATAATATCATGATCATATTCCTCCCCTCGCGTTTGGGAAACTGGTCAACAACGCATGTCTCGCCCAGCCTGTTTTTGATCTCCTCCATTATCTGCCTTCCCTTATCCGCGTAGACAATCTCCCTGCCCCTGAACATCATCGTTATCTTCACCTTATTGTTCTGTTCAAGGAACCGTTGTATGTGACGAAGTTTCACCTGCAGATCGTGTTCTTCCGTCTTCGGTCTTATGCGAATTTCCTTTAGCTGGACAGTGCTCTGACTTTTTTTTGTTCCATGAGACTTCTTGCTCTGCTGATACAGGTGTTTCCCGTAATCCATGATCCGGCAAACGGGAGGCGATGAATTCGGAGCCACTTCAACCAGATCGAGATCCTGCTTTTCAGCCTCCGCTAAAGCATCAGTAAGGGACAATATCCCCAGTTGCTGCCCATCAGAACTAACCACCCTCACTTTGTCAACCCTGATCTCAATGTTGATTCTCAAATGTTTAACTATGTGTCACCTCCTGAATTTTAGCAGAAAAGGGTATTATAACACATTTTTATTCATATTTGTCGCACTTTTCATTCACAATGGAAACAAAATCGAGGACGTCCATGGAACCAAGATTACTGCCATCCCGCTGTCTGGGTGAGATCGTACCGGATTCCACTTCCCTGTCGCCTATAACCAGCATATAGGGAACCTTCTGCATCTGTCCTTCTCTTATTTTGTATCCAAGCTTCTCGTTTCTGAAATCTTTTTCACATCGTATCCCCGCATCGACAAGCTGATTGTAAACCGCCTCGCCGTGAGGAATCTGGTTATCGGTCACGGTCAAGATGCTCGCTTGCACAGGAGACAGCCATACGGGAAAGGCCCCCGCGTAATGCTCAATCAACACCCCCATGAATCGTTCGATCGCACCCAGGATAACCCGGTGAAGCATAACGGGCCGATGTCTTTCTCCATCAGCACCAATATATGATAGATCAAACCTCTCGGGAAGAGCAAAATCGCACTGAATAGTTGCACACTGCCACTTTCGCCCGAGTGCGTCCTTGAGTTTGAAATCAATCTTGGGCCCGTAAAACGCACCGTCCCCCTCGTTGATATCATACAATATCTTGTTGTCCTCAAGGGCCAGTTTCAAGGCGGCAGTTGCCAGATCCCAGTCAGCGTCTGAACCTATCGAGTCTTTAGGCCGTGTGCTCAGTTCCACCTCGTATGTAAAGCCGAACACACCCATGGCATAATCGACTAAGTCAGCAATAGCTCTGATCTCGGCGTTCAACTGATCAGGCGTGCATAGGATATGTGCGTCATCCTGTGTAAACTGGCGCGCCCGCATAAGACCATGCAGGACACCTGTCTTCTCATGCCTGTGAACGGTCCCCAGCTCGAAATATCTCAGGGGCAGATCCCGGTAGCTCCGTATCTTCGACTTGTAAATCAGCATATGGGCGAGACAGTTCATTGGTTTGATGCCGTACAACTGCTCGTCTACCTCAGTAAAATACATATTTTCGCGGTAGTGGTCGAAGTGGCCGGATTTTTTCCACAGGTCAACCTTCAGGATCTGGGGGCCCATGACAATATCGTACCCGCGCCTCAGGTGTTCCTTTTTTTCCCAATCCTCTATGATCGTTCTCAAAAGGGCGCCCTTCGGATGAAATATCACCAGCCCCGGACCTGCCTCATCATTCATCTGGAAAAGATCAAGCTCTCTCCCCAGTCTTCGGTGGTCCCTTTTTTTAGCCTCTTCTATAAGCCTGATGTAGTCGTCCAACTCCTCCTGTGTGGCAAATCCGGTGCCATAGATGCGCTGGAGCATCTTGTTCTTTTCATCCCCGCGCCAGTAAGCCCCCGCAACATTCAGGAGTTTGAAGGCCCTGATCATCCCCGTCGAAGGGATGTGGGGCCCTCGGCAGAGATCGACAAATCCCCCCTGACTGTACAGGCTTACCTCGGTGACATCGTTGGGAAGATCGTTGATCAGTTCCACTTTGTACGGCTCGCCCTTGTTTTCAAAGAACGAAACCGCCTCTTCCCGAGACATCTCCGTACGGATAAAGGGGTGATTGGCGGTAACAATCTCACGCATTCGTTTCTCTATCTTCTCGAGATCCTCCGGGGTAAAGGTGTCGGAATATTCGAAATCATAGTAGAAGCCATCTTCTATCGAAGGCCCTATGGTCACCCTTACTCCTTCGAACATATCCTGCACCGCCTGAGCCATTATATGGGATATGCTGTGCCGCAACACACCCAGACCCTCAGCGGAGGATATGCCAACAAGCTCTATCGCCGCGTCTTCATCCATAGGGTAGCTCAGATCCACTATCTCGCCGTTAACCCTGGCCGCCACGGCAGAGGTAACAGCATCCCCACACCGGGAAGAGAGTGTCTCCCCAACTGTTTTTCCGGACAGGCATATCTCAGTAGAGCCATCCGGCAATTTTACATTAATCTTTTCCACAACAATACCCTTAAGGGTTTGCATTTCAAGATCAGGAGGAATTACCTCCCAATCCCTCTAAAGAAAGGGCACCACAAAAACAGATGCCCTTACACATGCATAATATAAATGGTAGGCACGCAGGGATTTGAACCCTGGACCCCCACCGTGTCAAGGTGATGCTCTCCCCCTGAGCTACGTGCCTGTGGCCTGACCTAAAAAAGAAGAAACCACCTAACAATAAAAAGGTCTTCTGTCAAGAAATATTATAAAAAGCCTATGAGCTGTTTATGATTTTTATACCTCTGAAGATATAATTAAATCCGGAAACCACGGTAAAAAAAGCGGTGATCCAGAATAAGGTCACGATCATCATATGGTTACCATATTCGGGCAGCCACATCGATACAAGCACTAGAAAGACGGTTAAAAGCTGCAAAAACGTCGTCGCCTTGCTCACATAGGCGGGACGTATCTCGAAAGAGACCGACATAAGGGAAAGTACGGACACGCCAAACAGGATTATACAATCCCTGCTTATGATAATGACCGTAAGCCATCCCGGAATAATATTCAGAATCGATAGAGCAACAAAAGCTGTCACTATCAACGCTTTGTCTGCCAGCGGATCCAGATATGAACCCAGGATCGTCTGTTGCTTTAATATCCGAGCCAGAAACCCATCCAGACCGTCTGTCACACCAGCAATGATAAACACTACAAGGGCATATGAAAACGAACCATGCATCAGGAGTATAACAAAGACAGGAACCAGTATGATGCGAATAAGGGTGAGCGTATTTGGAATGTTCATAGCCTACGATCCCGCTATTTTACCATAATTCCCAAAATCTTTTTTCAGGGGCCGGTTTCCCCACAGAATCGGGCCCATCGGGGAGACTGGAAAGAGTTTCATCAACAATCTTCCGAATAGCAGGCTCATAAGACTGGCATGCCTTCAATTCAAGCCTTTTTCGAGTAAAATCATAGTGTCTGTCGACCACACGATATCTTAAGCTCCATAGATTCGCCCCCGTTTTTGCATCCCTCAATTCAAGTGAGACAGAGACCGTTGTGGGTGCATAAACGGTGATGAAAGAGGTTTTCCACTCAAGCAGACTGCAGTACATGACGGCATCCACGCCCAGCAACTCCCCGATAATCTCTGGGGAAACATTGTATGCACTGTTGATTTCCGGGTTCCACCCACAATCCGAAGTCAATTTTTCGTCTATCATGTCGAGAGGTATCCTGGGATATCCCTTGATATACAGCTTTTCAAGCATGTTCTCTCTCAGGAGCTGTGCCGCCTGTTTGTCATTCGTTCTGTTATCAACAGGCGCCAGAACGATGAGTCTTATACCTCTCTGATTATAATCCTGAACAATTGTATGGGGAATACCGGACGCACATCCTGATATGACACAGGCAATAACAAACAACATAAAGACTGCCCTTACTTTATAAATCAACCCGTTACTCCTTCACCATGTTGAGATCTATGACACCTGGTTTAACATCGGTTATATACAGTGAAAATTCTCCGAATTCCCTCCATGCCAGCACATTGGCAAGCCCGGCGGCATTCCCCTGCATGTCAACGTCCATCACTGCCACCCTCGATTCCATCCTTCGCAGATACACGGCATCCACTCCTTGTATATCTGTTTCCAATGTTTCTCTCAGCATCCTGAAATGGCTGTATTTTTCTATTCCACTTACCACAATCTTCACAACTACTGCCGTTGCATCCCCGTCCGGCCACCTCTCATCGGTGAGGATTCCCAACATTGCAAGATCATCTTCTATATCCCTCACCGACAGGGTAGCTCGTACCTTGACACGGTAGAGATCATTGTCCATACCCTCTCTCAGGATCCGGTAATCCTGTATATAATCCTGCGATTTCGAATAAATATTGTCATTGATAGCATCAAAATTCTCTTGCGCAACATCCTCAGAAATGAACAGGTACAGTATCCGTTCCACGGCCCTTTTCATCGAATCGTCTATCGCTCTGTCCCGTGCCGGTGCCCTGCCATCAGCAGACACAAGACATGTTCCTTCTGCTTCAACAGTTTTAACAATTTCCCGGCTGGAATACGCGCATAACGGATACAACACAAAGAAGAACAAAATTGCAGGCAATATATAATAAAACGAGTTTCTCAAAAAAATTCTCCACCCTGCCAGAACCGGACGCCCATTGCAGGCAGTCGTCATCTATTCGCCCGGTCTTTCCTTTAACTTGTCTATCTCTTCCCTTATAATCTTCTCGGCAATAGAGGGAAACATCTCCCTGGCAACCCTCTCCGTAACCCTTGAAACAATACCGGCAATCTCATCGTCCAGAGTATCAACCGAGAAAACTCTTTTTGTATCCTCCTCAACCACATCTACAAGATCATAAATCTTGTCATCCTCCGTCAACGTCCTGGTATATCTACTCATAAAGCACCCTCCCGGCCGTCAGCTTAATCTAATTCAGGTTATCATACCTACACGAACACTTCAAGGGTTTTGCCCCCATGAATCCGTCACCACAAAAAGAGGCCGAGAGCATAAGCTCCCGGCCTCTGGTATTACAACCTTTGAAAAAGATCTCACTCAGGGAAAACAGTACCCGAAATTAAAAACTTCCCTGTAATAGTGCCTCGATAGTTTCCTCTGCTAATCCTCATCATCGTAATAGTGCGGTTTCGCTCCTTCCGGAACTTCCGCCTCGATCGAACGGTTGATCCCCTTCGAAAGGAGGGCGGAAATGAGGAAAAGAATAATAATCGCGAAAACGATAATCAGGATTATCGTTTTCATCCACGCACTCGCCTCTTTTTCTATCTTCTGAGAGGTCGCAAGCGCCATCTCATTAAATTTATCTACATCAAGGCCCATCCCGATCCACCCAAACCCGGCAGGTTTGGGATAGGTTGTCGAGTAGAACGGTATCGGAGCATAGGCGACAAACTTGGTATGATTGCCAAACTTATAGACTTTATCTCCCGAATGACCTGCGACCGCGTCCTTCGCAACTTCAGGCAGTGCGGGATCCATAAAACCCAGCAAGGAGAGATTGAGAACTTCCTCACCCTTCTTCGTCATACTCTCCAGCGTCTCATCCGTAAGAGGCGGAACAGAGGTCCCATCCCGGTAGAGACCCGCTATATGGTAATCATCGGGGTGCGATATGACGAACCCCTTGTCATCAACCATATATGCGTAGTTTCCCGTCGATGAATCCGCTTCAAATACATAGCCTGCCTCGGTTGGTATAATATTGTCCGTAAATTTTGCAAGTTGACGCACATCAAGGGCAAGGGTAACAAGTCCTGCAAATCCCTGTTTATCAAACAGGGGTGTCGCCAGACGAACAATGCCCTCAAAGCGCTTTCCCTTCTCAAAATCAGCCCGGTTCACATACCAGCCGGTGATGTGGGATACATAGACATTCCCCTTGTCAAGCATTTTTGTCTTAACAAAATAATCTTCTGACTTATAGGTCGTATTTCCGGGATCGCTCACATTCACCAGTTTGGATTCCGGTACGATCTCGCCGTCGGCAATCTTGACAATCTCCTTACCCGCCTTGTCTACCAGGGCCATCTCTACGTAGAGCGGTTCGGAAGATTTGACAATTTTCCCATCTTTCTTAATCCAGAGTCCCTGCTTATTTTTCAGTATAAACTCTCTGTACGTCTCGGCGTTTGCCGGAAGAATGGTTGCCACCAGGGTGTCTTTCTCACATTCCTGCAGAAAAGAGGCAACATTCTCGGCCACGGCAACAGTGCGCATCATAATCTCTTCCTGCGCCTTCTGATCAAGAACAGCCGCCGCCCCCTTCTTTGATGTGTCCCCCAATTGAAAGATGCCATTGGCTATCAAAAAGGACGTCAGCAATAAGGGGATTACGATAAGCAGAAAGAATACCCTCGATACAGTAAAAAACTGCTTACCCTTTTTAGTTTTTGACATTTTCATCTCCCCCTAACGTTTGTTAATTTTGAAGTTAGTTGCTCAGCGCTGATTAACCCCAAAGAAAACTTGTGTAAGGGT
>JAFGQD010000070.1 GCA_016935875.1 Deltaproteobacteria bacterium | reverse complement strand
TGATATTTTCCAGATCTTCACCCAGTTTGACCTTCTTGTCGAAGACGGGTTGAAAAAGATAAAACCAGTAGAAATATCCCAGGAGAAGAAACAGGCCAACGAATATCATCACCTTTTTCCCGGTAGACAGGCGTTTTATGTCATCCAGTCCTATCGCCATTTCTCATCCCTTTTCCGCCGTACATAAGAGCACAAACCCCATCAGTTTCACTCCTGAAATTATCGTCTGTTTGGATGAAATCAGGTCCACCGTTTGGATATAGGGAGAGTCTTCAAGCCTTTTCATAAACTGCGCTATGGCAGGATTGTTGACGGCCACTCCTTCCACACGCAGGTTATTATCCTTCTGTGCAAGGCTGGTAACCCATTCACGCTGGGGTGAAATCCTGGAAGCGAGTTCATCCATGATATGCACCGGGTAGGACCTGTTTTTTTCAAGGTCTTTTATTACTCCTATTTTCTTTTCCAATATCGCTTTATCCGCTTTGAACTTTTCCAGGTTTCCCGTCACCTTTGTAAGGGCATCCAATTGGGTACGCGCCGATTGGACATTGGTTTCCAGTTTTGCAACGCTCATAACCACGTAGATATGGAGGGAGATCACCAGCAGGAGGAATATTCCGAAGGAAACCAGCCCGATGAAAACCTGACGTTTGGTTCCGGCCTTCTCTTTTTCTTCACGATAGGGGAGGAGATTGATTTTTATCATTTGTTTTCTATCCCCCTGAGGGCCAGGCCAACTCCGACAGCAGCGATAGGGCCGATATCTTTTATATAAGACGGACTGAAAATATTTGTATCGTAGGCTATATTTTGAAAGGGGTTGAATAGTTCCGTTTCACATTGAAACTTTTTTTTCATGGCGTCGGTTATGCCCGGAATTCTGGTGCAACCGCCACTGACGAGAATACGGCTGATATCCGACTCCCGTGCCGTTGAGCTGAAATAATCGAAAGACCGTGCTATTTCCAGGAAAATGGGTTCAAGATAATCGAGAGATCCTCCCTCTGAGTTGTCATTCTCGTCCGGTCCTTCAAGCTTTATCATTTCAGCTTCTTCAAAAGAAACATCCAGCTTTTTTTGAAGGGCCTGTGTGATGGAGTTTCCCCCCAGCAGAATATTTCTTGTAAAAACGGACTCCCCGTCCTTGACAATATTGATATTGGTTATGCTCGCGCCGATATTCACTAGGGCAATGGTATCATCGGCATCAAAATCATAGTTTTCCTCATAAGCCGTTTCCAAAGCAAAGGAATCAACGTCCATTATCGCAACTCTTCGCCCCGCTTTTTCTATTGCGTAGGCATAGCTTTCGGTAACATCCTTTCTCGCGGCAGCGATGATAACTTCCATCTGATCGGGATCGAGTCTCCGCTCGCTGCATATGTGAAAGTCAAAATTTACATCTCTGATGTCGTCGAAGGGCATATATTCCCCTGCTTCATCAATGATAAGCTCACGCAGTTCCTCCTCTTCCATTTTCCGGAAACTTGCCTTCTTAATCATGACAACATGTCCGGAGAGGGCCGTTACGACATTCCCTGCCCCGGAGCGGGACACCTTGAAAAGTTCCTTTATTTTTTTGACAAGGGCGTCATGATCCTTGACCAGACCTCCCTCTATGACACCCCTTTCCAGAGACACCTGCGCAAAGCTGTGCAGAATGCACCCTTCTGAGGTATACTGCAGTTCAACAAGCTTGATGAGGCTTGATCCTATATCGATTCCAGCGGTCTTCTTGCTTCCTGGAAGCAGATTCTTTACTGAAAACATGCGGTCTATCCACTTTCCATCAATCAATAAATTGATATACTACATCGCCCTTTTTTACCATGCCCAGTTCTCTTCTCGCCACTATCTCAACATGGCGCGGATCGGTCTTGAGCAACAGTATCTTTCTTTTCAGTTCATCATTCTCGGCAGCAATACATGCATTGGTCTCTTCCAGAGCAGCCTGTTTTTCCTTCAACATACGATAATCTGTAAATCCTCTATTTCCAAAGAGTATATAAAGTGACATGATAATGAAAATTCCGAGCAGAAATCTACCGATTTTCATACAGAAACCCTTACCTTATGCACGACAACAGTCATTTTAATCAGCAACATGTATGCCACATGGCTTTTTGGTCACTACATGCTGTGTACCACAAACCGTGCGGAAACCTTAACCCATTGTCAGGAATAGGACATCTGTCCGTCATAAAATAACTAACTCGTTAATAATAAAGAGGATTCCCTCAACCCCCTTGATAGTGGCATGCCTTATTGGAACACCCGGCAAGCCGACTATAACAATTCGGAATGACAAGATTTATACCCATTATACCTTGCTTCTGTTTTTCTGTACAAGCTAAAAATGGTTATTTTCACCGTAAAAACAGTGTTTTCTCGCATAATTGACGGTTATGTTCTGTTGTCAGAAATCGTCGGAAGGGAGAAACTGCTGAGGTTCACCCAAAAGGAATTCTCCCTTTTCAATCCAAGCTTTCAGGATATTGGCGATTTCTCTTGCCTTGTAATAACTGGACATGGGTGCGGCAGGGATAACCCTGCCACCAAGGTTTATCGTGCCGCTTCGAAGCTCTTTATAGCTTACCTCACCTATGCTCTTTGAAATTCCGTTTGGATAATCAACGCCATAGTCATAGACCTGCGCGTATATATCTTCATCTTTCACGGCCGTATACCGGGCCATCTCTTCATTAAGTATCGGTATGGGGACTCCTATTCCAACATAAAGGGACACCCCGTAGCCGAGCATACTTGCTCCCACCAGCCACTGGGGATTCATATCCTTCAGGTTCCCTATGGTCGCAAGTGTTCCCGCTCCCTCTTTCGGAACGCCGTTTGCACTCCTCAGCACGTCGGGGTTGTGTTGAGTGCCGGGCCAGGCAACAAAACCCTGAGTCCCACAGAGAAATATCCGTGTGCCGATGCCGATGGTCTTAAAATAAGGATCATTCAGGAGAGGGCTTAACTGCCCTGATGTGGAGTAGGTTACGTTTGCCATGTCGGGTCTCAACACACCCATATAGGTGTAGATTGTCCGGTCCGACATGTTCGTCGCGCAATTGTAATTCTGATAGGCATTTCTGGGGTTGAAAAGAACCGCGTCCCTGAGATCATGTATCGTAACGTTCTTTTCATGCTTCCGAGCGGGATAGCAATCGGTTCCATAGGATTCGAGACGCAGTCGGATGACCTTCCCCGCAACCAGATCTTCCAGGACATGCCCCCCGCCGTAATTGAACTCGCCCGGGTGGATGCTGTTGAGGGGATCCCCCTCAACGACCTCGGTAGCCCCGATATAGCAGTCAACAGCGGCGATACCGCCATAAGCAGGAACATCGTTGAGCCAAACCTTCGAGGCCCGTATCTTGGGAGAGGTGTGGCCGAAGTTGATAAATGCACCCGATGAGCACATGGGGGCGAAGGTTCCGGTCGTGACGACGTCCACCTCTCGGGCCGCCGCGACATCTCCTTTTTGCTCCACGATATCTATGATTTCTTCCGCTGTGACGACTACGGCTCTGCCTTTTTTTATCCTCTCGTTTATTTCCCTGTAGGTTTTATTTACTTTGTGTTTTTTCATTCGATTATCATTCCTTATGAATATCGCAGTGAAAATACACTAAATCAGTAAATAAGACAAATAAAAAACCCCTGCCATGGCAACAGACAGGGGCGTCGGTTTCAAATCCGCCGGATTTCTAACAAACTGTGTGAACCGTCATGTTTGTCCGGTATGACCGAACCCTCCATCTCCCCTCTTTGTCGTCTCCAGGCTGTCGGTGATATTCCATGAAGCCCTGTATACTTTGTGAACAACCATCTGGGCAATACGATCGCCCCGCTTTACAACAAAGGGTTTGGCACCATGATTGATTATCAGGATCTTTACCTCCCCACGATAGTCCGCGTCGATCGTACCCGGGGAGTTCAGTACCGTGATCCCCGCCTCAACTGCCATCCCGCTTCGTGGCCGTATCTGGGCTTCATAACCGGGAGGCAGCGCGATGACGATACCTGTGGATATCAATCTCCTCTCGCCGGGAAGCAGGGTCTCTTGATCATCCACCGCCGCAAAAACATCCATCCCCGCAGAGTTTCCCGTCATGTAACGGGGAAGGGGAACGTCACTGCCGGACAATTTTTTTACAAAAATCGCCACATTGTTATTCAAGGGCATCCTTCCTGCTCAGCCGTATCTTTCCACCCCTGTCGATATCGATAACCTTGACGGAAACTTTGTCACCTTCATTAAGCACGTCGGTAACCTTTTCCACCCTTTTGTTGTCCAGTTGGGATATATGTACCAGTCCGTCCGTGCCGGGCAGTATCTCAACAAAAGCCCCGAAATCGACGACCTTTTTCACCGTGCCCTCGTAAATTCTACCGATTTCAGGTTCTTCGGTCAGCGCCTTGACCATGGCAACCGCCCTTTCCGCCGCCTGCGCATCATTGGAGGCAATGGTGACTGTGCCATCATCGTCCACGTTCATCGACACACCTGTTTCACTTATGATCCCCCGTATATTTTTGCCTCCGGTGCCTATGACGTCCCGAATCTTTTCCTGTTTTACCGTCATGGTTGTAATCCTCGGGGCATACGCGGAAAGATCTTCCCTGGGAGTGGCCATAGTCTCATTCAACTTGCCAATAATGAACTCTCTGCCCTCCTTGGCCTGATATAGTGCATCTTTCAGGATATTCTCCGCAAGCCTGTCAACTTTTATATCCATCTGCAGAGCGGTGATACCCTTTTTCGTACCACACACTTTAAAGTCCATATCTCCCGCATGATCCTCATCACCGAGAATATCCGACAGGATCACAACTTCATCGCCTTCCTTCAAAAGGCCCATCGCAATGCCCGCAACGGTATCCTTGACCGGAACACCTGCATCCATAAGCGCCAGAGAGCCTCCGCATACGGTTGCCATGGAAGATGACCCATTTGAGGATAATATCTCAGAGACAAGCCGGATGGTATAGGGGAATTCTTCATGTGAAGGAAGGAGCGGAAGCAACGCTCTCCTGGCAAGGGCTCCATGCCCGATCTCTCTCCTTCCGGGGCCCCTCATCATCCTGGCCTCGCCGACGGAGAAAGGGGGAAAGTTGTAGTGAAGCATAAACGTTCTCATTTCTTCCCCGTCTATGAAGTCCAGTCTCTGTTCATCCGAAGATGTCCCCAGCGTAAGGGCAACAAGGGCCTGAGTCTCGCCTCGTGTGAACAGCCCGGAGCCGTGTGCCCTGGGAAGAATACCGACTTCGGAGGTGATAGTCCTGATATCCCTGCTGGATCTGCCGTCTATCCTTCGTTTATCCACCAGTATCATGGTACGGAGGATTTCTCTCTCCAGTTCCTCAAAGACCGTTTTTGCCTGAGGATCAAGCCCGGTATCCTCACTGCTGAGTTCTTCCACCATCATCTTCTTTACGTCACCTATCTTCGCGTATCTCTCCAGTTTCCTCCCCTCGAGATAGGCATCCTGCAACCCGGCATAGACAAGATCTTTGACTCGTTGTCTGAGGTCTTCTCCGATCTCAATCGGGTCTACTTCTCTCTTTGGCTTTCCAATTACCTGGCAGATACTATCCTGAAGTTCGATGGCCGGGCGCATTGATTCGAGTCCGAAACTAATGGCATCCAGTATTTCATCCTCAGGGATTTCCCTGGCCCCTCCCTCCAGCATGACGAGATTGACATCGAAATCTCGCTTCCCATCAGCGGAAGGCACTTTTCTCCCAACAAGGAACATGTCCAGATCGCTCTCGTCCATCTCCTTGGCAGAAGGGTTGCACACCAGTTTTCTATCCAGTCTTCCCACTCTCACTCCCGCGAGAGGTCCTTTGAATGGTATATCGGATATACCAAGAGCCATGGAGGTTCCGAGCATGGACGCAACGTCGGAATCATTTTCATCATCCACTGAAAGCACCGTCGCGATTATCTGGGTCTCATGAAAATACCCCTCGGGGAAAAGGGGGCGTATGGATCTGTCAATAATTCTCGATGTAAGGATTTCTTTCTCGTTGAGGCGCCCCTCTCTCTTGAAAAATCCACCGGGGATCTTCCCGGCGGCAAAGGTCTTTTCCTGATAGTCTACCGTGAGGGGCAAAAAATCCAACCCCTCTCTTTTGGCTTTAACGGATACCGCTGTTACAAGCACAACGGTATCGCCATAGGTAACCACGGCGGACCCATTTGCCTGTCCGGCGAGATAGTTTGTCTTTACAGACACATCCCTCCCCGCAAAAGTCGTAGTATATACTTCGCTCATATTATGATTTACTCCTCTATTTTTTTATTCTACCTTCTCAGTCCGAGACGCTTGATGAGTTCCCGATATCTTTCTATGTCTTTTTTCTTGAGATAATCGAGCATACTCCTCCTCTGCCCTACAAGTTTGAGGAGTCCCCTCCGGGAATGATGGTCTTTTTTGTGCGTCTTGAAGTGCTCTGTCAGGTACGTTATCCTTCCGCTCAGAAGGGCAACTTGGACTTCCGGAGACCCCGTATCACCTTCATGGATCTGAAAATCGGTTATTATCTCTCTTTTTCTTTCTTCATCTAACACGGTTATCTATCCTCCCTTACGCATATATCTAGTTTTTTTCTTAATTAAACACCCTTAAAATTTTAGCAGCCTGTTTCCCGTTACCCAACTGGGGAATTTCCTCCGCAGAGAAAAGCGTCTTTGCAACAGCGATGATACTGCCATCCTGCATGACAAATTTTACCAGATCTCCTTTCCCCAGCAAAGGAGTTTTTTTATCATTTAAAACACCGAAATCGGGCTGATATCCTTTCCTTATCCTGTCTGCGGTATCCTGATCAACAACAATTCTGCGGAGACCGGGCAACGAGTTCGCCAAGGGAATAAGGTTTTTTTTGAGGATTCCAATCGCTTCCTCATCAGCGAGAAGCTCAAGTGATATGGCATTCCCCTCATCGAAGCAACCGCTTCTCGTCCGTCTGAGGCCCGTCAGACAGGCACCGCATCCCAACGTGTCCCCGATATCGGCACATAGCGACCTTATATAGGTACCCTTCGAACAGGAAACCGTAAAAGTCACATAGGGGATCCGTATCTCTTCCACGTTTATATGATACACATCAACGCTTCTCAAGGGGGGCTCAATGTCAACCCCCTGCCGTGTCCATTTGTAAAGGGGTTTCCCCTTGAATTTGACAGCCGAATACTTCGGGACTCTCTGCTCTATCCGACCGACAAAACCTTCCATAACATCTTTTAGCTCTTCTGTTTGAAGATTGAGTTTACAGTGTTCCAGCACCTCGCCCTCAATATCGAGGGTGTCCGTCCTGACACCCAGAAGCATCGTGGCACGATATTCTTTGTCATCATTTGAAAAGAACTGTGCAAGCTTGGTCGCCTCATTGATACAAATGGTAAGGACTCCTGTTGCCAGCGGATCAAGTGTCCCCGCGTGTCCTACTTTTTTCGCCCCGAGCAATCTTTTAACATCGCGGACAATATCATGCGATGTCCTGCCGGACGGTTTGTCAATGATCAATACTCCATTCATATCAAAAACTTCAAATCCTGAGGCCGTTCTCCCTCGACACAGTTTTTATGGCGTCGAGTAGTTTCCTCCTGATAGTCTTAATAGAACCTTCAACCCTGCAGGCGGAGGCATTCACGTGTCCTCCCCCTCCCAATATACCCGCAATTTTTTCCACATCAACGTTTCCCTTTGATCGCAGGCTTATCTTATAACGGTCTTTATAAACTTCATAATAACATACGGCAATTTCAACACCCTGTATGGAGCGGACTATATCCACAAAACCTTCTGTGTGCTCCGGTAGCGCACCTTCCTTGCGAAGCATCTCCTGCGTGACACAAATGGAGCCCACCCTTCCGCCTTGATAAAACTCCAGAGTGTCCAGGACTTTCCCCATGAGCCGGACCTGAACCGCTGGTCTGGCCTCATAAATGTTCTGAGCTATGTATCGGCAGTCCGCCCCTTTTTCCACCAGATCAGCTGCCACCCTGAAGGTTTCGATCCCGGTGTTGGAATAACGGAAACTACCGGTGTCTGTCAGGATAGCTGTATATATATTCGTGGCAATATCTGCGGTTACCGCAATCCCCATTCTGCTCAGGAGGCGGTACACTATCTCTCCCGTGGAGCTTGCCGTAGGATCAACCAGTAATAGTTCAGAAAATGTGCCACCTGAGGAGACATGATGATCAATACTAATAATCTTGTTTAAGGAGCCTATCCTGTCTGCTTCATTTCCGATTCTGCTGATATCGCTGCAATCCAGAACAAAAGCTGCATCAAACCCGTTTACGGTTTCCATGGAATGTATTATGTTCTCTGAACCGGGAAGAAATCGATACATATCCGGCGTCTTGTCCTGATTATACACAACGACTTTTTTTCCCATGCCGCGCAGTGCCTGATATATGGCCAGTTCAGACCCCAAGGCATCACCATCCGGTCTTACATGGGCGGTTATGAGAAGGGCGTTACAGGAATGTATGACTTCAATAACTTCACTAAACATCTTTTTCTATTTCCGCCAGTAATCTGTTAATACGGTCTCCATATTCGAATGATTCATCAAATATAAACTTAATTTCAGGAATATAGCGAAGTCGTAATCTTTTCCCCAATTCCCTTCTCAGAAAACCCGTAGCCCTCTGCAGTCCCTTCGTAGTCTCCTCACTGCAGCTGTTCTCTCCCGTCCGGACAAAAAATACTTTCGCCTGGTGGAGGTCATCCGTAACCTTAACGCCGGTGACGGTTACCTTCCGTACCTGCGGGTCGTTTACCTCTCTCAGCAGGATGTCTGAAACCTCAGCTTTTATGAGATCGGCAACCCTGTCAGCTCTCTTGAAACTCGTTGAATCCATCTAATCTATGACCATTCCGGGAATCAGATATGTTATAAATCTCTATATCGACATTAACGATATCAGCAAGATGCAGTCCTTCTATGAAATTTACAACCTTATCCACCTTCGAATTGATAAAACCCCGCTCGTTCCCCACCATGCTGAAACCAATTTGGCATCTCTTCCAGTCGTCCAGTTCGCCAACCTCCGCTATGGAGATGTTGAATGTGTTTTTCGTCCTGCCCAGAATTCTCCGCAGTACAGTCCTCTTTTCTTTCAAAGATCTGCTACTCTCGACGAAAAGATCAATTATTCCCGTTCCCACCACCATTTTTACGAACCTCTGAAGGATCAAACAGAGACTCTTATGCAAAATAACAAGGATTTTCTATAATTTCCTGGCTGTTTTTTCCGTTGTATACGATTCTATGATATCCCCTTCATTGATATCATTAAAGTTTTCTATCCCGATGCCGCATTCGAACCCGGAGAGCACCTCCTTGGCATCATCCTTGAATCTCTTGAGCGAGAGGAATTTGCCGTCATGAATGACGGCTCCGTCCCTCAGCAACCTCAATCGGGCATTTCGGGTCATTTTGCCTTCGGTGACGCGGCTTCCCGCAATAGTGCCTATTTTTGACACCTTGAACACCTGAAGCACTTCGGCGCGCCCCTGAACGGATTCTTCATACACAGGTTCAAGGAGCCCTTCCATGGCATTCCGTACATCGGAAATGGCATCATATATGACATCGTACAGCTTTACGCTCACACGTTCCTTTTCGATAATCTCCGAGACTCTCGCGTCAGGTCTGACCTTGAATCCTATCACTATCGCATCGGACGCAGACGCCAGCATGATGTCCGTTTCGGTGATCGAACCAGCGGAGCTGTGAACCACCTTCAGCTTGACATCGTCCGTGCTGAGTTTCAGAAGGGCTTCTGAAAGGGCCTCCACCGATCCCTGAACATCGGCCTTGATAATAACATTCAGCTCTTTGGCCCCCTCCTGTATCCTCTCGTACAGTTGTTCAAGGGTGATCTTTGAAGTCACGGAGAGTTCTTTCTCCCGATCTATTCTCAACCAGTGCTCACTGACGGCCCGCGCCTTTTTGTCGTCTTCCACACACACAAAATCCATCCCGGCCTGCGGCACGATGGAAAAGCCCACAAGCTCCACCGGCATGGAAGGTCCTGCTTCTGCAACCCTGAATCCCTTGTCGTTGATCATGGCTCGCACTCTTCCATGCTCAACCCGTGAAACAATGGCGTCGCCCTCTCTCAGGGTGCCTTCCTGGACGATAACCGTAGCGACCGGACCTCTTCCCTTGTCGAGCTTTGCTTCAATAACAACTCCTCGTGCCAACCGGTCCGGATCGGCTTTCAACTCCAGGATATCCGCCTGTAGAAGAATCAATTCCATCAATTCCTCGATTCCCGTTTTTTGTTTCGCCGAAACCTCCGCATAGATGGTGTCCCCGCCCCATGCCTCGGGAACAAGCTCGTATTCGGCAAGCTGCTGTTTTATCCTTTCCGGGTCGGCGTTTGCCTTGTCGATCTTATTGATCGCAACGATGATGGGGACACCGGCGGCACGGGAATGATTGATCGCCTCAACCGTTTGATCCATAACGCCGTCATCGGCGGCAACCACAAGCACCACAACATCCGTTACCTGGGCTCCACGCGCCCTCATCGCCGTAAAGGCCTCATGTCCCGGCGTATCAATAAACACGATATCCTTCTCGTTGATACGCACATGATAAGCCCCTATCGCCTGTGTGATGCCACCAGATTCCCCATCTATAACATTCGTCTGCCGTATCACATCCAGAAGCGATGTCTTGCCATGATCAACATGACCCATGATAGTCACCACGGGAGCCCTCGGCAAGAGATTCTCAGGTAGAGGTTCGTCCCGGTGTATGATATCTTCATAATCGGCTTTGCCTGATTCCACCTGATATCCGAATTCACCGGCAACGAGGGTCGCGGCATCGAAATCTATCGACTGATTGATTGTAACCATCATGCCCAGAGAGACAAGCTTGCTGATCAACTCACCAGCCTTAATGCCCATTTTTTTAGCGAGATCACTTATTCTTATGGCATCTTCGATCTTTATCCTTCTCTTTATCGCCTTGGGGGTTGTAATTTCAGTCGTCTTCATCCGGGTAGAGGGAGCCTTATCCTCTTTCCAACTCCGTCTCTCTTCCTCGATTTTCCCGTCTTTGGATCGTTTCGCTTTTTTAAAAACACGTTGTTGGATAAAGACCTTTTTGCGTCGTTGTTCCTTATCTATCTGTATTTCAACGGGTTTTTTGGGCTTCGCTTTATGTGCAGGTTCAGGTGCCGGCTCTTTTTTCTCCTTTTCGCGCACGGGTTTGCTCTCTTGAGGTGCCGGCGCCCTCTTTTCCCTCTGGGGAGGGATATCTTTTTTCGGAGGTATTTCCTCTCTGGGAGAGCCCTCCTCTTTCGGTGGTATTATCTTCGGTTCTTTTTTTGGGGCTTCCCGGACAATTCTTATCAGAGATTTACGTGGCTTTATTACCGATGCGGCACGTTTTTCTTTTTCCTCATCCCTCTTTTCTTTCTCTCTGTCTTCTGCCGGAACGTCCTCCTCTGAAACCTCTACCGATTCTTTTTCCGTTTCCTTTATCGGTTCTTCCGGTTCTGCCTCAGGTTGAAGCTCAACAGGGGCTTCCTCAATCTCGGGCACTTCCTGCCGAATCGCTCTTCTTCTGATGACCGTCTTCTTGACACGTTCTTCTACGATTGTGTTTTTTTCACCCAGCACGAACTCCCTTCGCACCATTTCAACATCGCCATCTTCAAGGGAACTGGAGGGGGCCTTGACGGCTATCCCGAGTTTCTCCAATCGCGCGATCAAATCTTTATTATCTACGCCAAGCTCTTTGGCCAACTCGTAGACTCTTGTTTTGGACATTATTGAAACTCCTGATTACCTTGTCGATAGTGTACCAACAGTTTTTACCTATTTCCGGATAGCTTCTTGCTGTTTTCTTTATCAATCATTTTCTTTGCTTCTTCAATCCAGTCGATGGCTTTCTTCTGACTAATTCCCTTTATGGAACTGATCGCATCGGGTTCCGCCGAAGCCACCATCGCAATACCCTTATATCCCTCTTCATAGAGAAGATTGGCTGTATGCTCACCAATGCCGGCTATCTTCATGAGAGATTCGTAACCTTCTTTTTCCTCTTCCGCCACGCCGGTCTCATTTTTGACATCAATTCTCCAACCGGTGAGCCTGGCTGCCAGTCGGACATTCTGCCCGGCTCTGCCAATAGCCAGAGAAAGTTGGTCATCCGGCACGATGACCTCCATGGTCCTGGCCTCTTCATCCATGTACACCCTGTCAACCTTGGCTGGAGAGAGGGCGTTGCATACATATCTCACGGGATCATCTGAGCAGGGAACAATATCTATTTTTTCTCCCCGAAGTTCCTGCACAACACCCTGCACCCGCGATCCTCTCATTCCCACACACGCTCCCACCGGATCAATGTCTTTGTCCACTGACTTTACAGAGATCTTGGTCCTGTTTCCGGGTTCCCGTGCTATATTGACAATTTCTATCAGACCTTCGGATATTTCAGGGACCTCCATCTCAAAGAGCGTTCTGATAAAACCGGGGTGTGTTCTAGATAACAATATCTGGGGGCCTTTGGACACCTTCTTCACGTCATATATATATGCCCTTATCCGTTCACCTCTCCTGAACGATTCTCTCTTTATCTGCTCAGAAGGAAGGATTACACCTTCCGACATGCCGAGACTTACGATTATGCTTCCCCCCTCAAATCTTTGCACGAAACCATTGACAAGGTCACCTTTCCTGTCTTTGTATTCCTCGTACACATTGTCACGCTCGGCATCTTTGACTCTCTGGATTATGATCTGCTTGGCTGTCTGAACGGCTATTCTGCCGAAGGTTTCAGTTTCTATCTTTATCCCGAGGCTGTCTCCGAGTTCCGCATCTTCATCCAAGGTTTCACGCGCCTCTTCCAGGGATATATGCGTGTCGGAATTCAGGACATGTTCCACCACGGTTTTGAACAGAAAGGTCTCTATTTCTCCAGCTTCCTCATTGTAGGTTACTTCAAGGTCCAGATCTGCTCCAAGTTTTTTCCTTGCAGCAGTCAAAACAGCCGTTTCCAGCGCGTCTATAATTATTTCCCTGTCTATGCCCTTTTCCTTTCCCATCTGTTCGATGAGACGTTTAAGATCTGGCAACATGCTACTGACCCTCCGAGCTAAAATTCGTATTGAAGATTTGCCTTTACTACTATATTCCGTGGTATGTTATAAATCTTCCCTTCTACATCTACAACCAGGACCTTTTCTCCGTTTTTTTCAATAAAGTCGATCAGTTTTCCTCTGAAGTTTCTTCTTTTGTCAATCTTTTCGGCAACGCTGATCTTGACCTTGTGCCCTGCGTACTTTATAAAATCTTTGTCACGCGCGAGGGGACGGTCAAGGCCCGGTGATGATATTTCCAGATTATAGGGACCGGGAGGCGTCTCATGCACATCGAGAAGATCACCTACCTCACCACTTATCAGGGCGCAATCATCGAGACCCACCCCCCCTTCTTTGTCCATATAGATCCTGATCATCCAGCGGGATTGCCCCTTGAGGCATTCGACGTCGACGAGTTCCATCTTCTCGGACTCGAGAACCGGTTCAACCAGTTCTATTATCTTTTCACGATATGATAGACTCGAACGATCCATTGTGCACCATCAAAAATAAAAAAAGTGGGCAAAGCCCACTTCTTGGTAGCTGATAACACAGCAAGAATTTTTTTGCAACCAAAAAGATTGGAGCGGGCGATGGGATTCGAACCCACGGCATTCAGCTTGGGAAGCTGACATTCTACCCCTGAATTACGCCCGCTCAACAGTTTTCGGACAGCCAATCAGTACTGAGTACATAGGTTGGTACCAGTACTTACTCTTATGGGTGACTTAGGTGACCATGCGCTTTTTGTCAAGAGTTTTTTACTGTCGTCTTATGAAGTCTTGTCGTAATCGCCTTTCCATGTGCTTCAAGACCTTCAATATCGGCAAATCTGATCGCCTTTTCTCCATACTTTTCAAGGGCTTTTCCTGAAAAGGACACTATGTTCATTCTTTTGATAAAATCATAAACTCCGAGGGGTGAAGAAAATCTCGCCGTTCCACCGGTGGGAAGGATATGATTCGGGCCCGCGATGTAATCCCCCAGAACCTCCGGGGTGTTGGACCCGAGGAATACCGCCCCGGCGTTCGTTATTCTGCCCAGGAGATCCTTGGGTCTCTCCACTGCCAGTTCAAGGTGTTCCGGTTCGAGGCTGTTTGCGATCTCTACCGCCTCATCCATGTCCGCAGTAACGATAGCCGCGCCATAATTCTCCAGTGCCTCAGTGGCTATCGGGCTCTCAAGTTCTTTTGCCTGTCTTTCGGTCTCGGCGGCCACCTTGTCGGCAAATTTTCTGTTTGGTGTAAGGAGAATAGCTCCGGCCATCGGGTCATGCTCGGCCTGAGACAGAAGATCAGCGGCCACCACGTCCGGCTCTGTCGTTCCATCGGAAATGATAACTATCTCACTGGGACCCGCTATCATGTCTATCCCGGTTTTTCCATACACCATCCTCTTCGCGGTGGCCACGTAAATATTCCCGGGGCCGACTATTTTGTCCACCCGCGGAACGGACTGTGTGCCGAAGGCAAGCGCGCCTATGGCCTGAGCGCCGCCTATCATGAATATTCGGTCCACACCGGACAGCCTCGCTGCAACGAGTATCAGAGGATTCACATGCCCATTTCTCGCGGGGGTTACCAGTACGATTTCTCCGACACCCGCGATCCTGGCAGGCACCGCGGCCATTAATACCGTTGATGGATAAGGCGCGCGACCGCCCGGTGCATATATGCCGATACGTTCAAGGGGGCGTACTATCTGTCCGAGTTCTATCCCCTCGTCATCGGTATACGACCATGACGATTCAATCTGTCGTCTGTGAAATGCTTCTATTCGTGAGGCGGAGAACTTGAGAATATCCAGATCATCGGCACTGACTTCACGAAATGCCGCCTCTGTCTCATCCGCAGAAATCTCGACGGTATCCGCGTCGAGGAGAATGCCATCATACTTTTCGGTGTACTCAAAGAGTGCATCATCTCCCCTGGTCTCCACATCATTCAGAATGCGGGCTACTACCTCCTCCACGGCCCCGGGGACGGAAATCCGCCTGTTTTTTATGCGATCGAGTTCTCCCGCGAATGAATGTTCATCTGTGCTTATAACCCTCACGTTATTCCTGAACCCTCCCTATATCAGCTCCGAGGGAAGAGAGCTTTTTTTCAATATGCTCGTACCCCCTGTCTATGTGATAGACCCTGGAAATTTCGGTCGTGCCTTTGGCCACCAGACCGGCAAGTATAAGAGAAGCGGAGGCCCTCAGATCCGTCGCCATCACCGGGGCGCCGCTCAGCCCGGAAACACCTCTGACAATGGCGCTGTTACCGTCAACCGCTATATCAGCCCCCATTCGTATCAGTTCATTCACATGCATAAATCTGTTTTCAAACACCGTCTCTTTAATGATGCCGATTCCTCCTCCTATGGACACCAGGGCCATCATCTGCGCCTGAAGATCCGTGGGAAAGCCGGGATAGGGAAGCGTTTTTACATCCACGCTGGTTATATCACGGTTCCCCACCACCCTGAGGCCTCCTTTTATGGGGGTAATCTTCATGCCTGTCTCTTTCAACTTGGTTGTTACCGCGTCAAGGTGATCCGGGCGGCACCCAAGGATATTTACGTCTCCTCCGGTGAGACCCGTTGCTATCATATATGTTCCCGCTTCAATCCTGTCGGGAATGATATCCGCTTCGACCGGCCGGAGCGTCTTTACCCCTTCGATTACGATTACATTTGTCCCCGCGCCTCTGATCTTTGCTCCCATGCTGTTCAGCACGTCGGCAAGATTTACGATCTCCGGCTCTCTGGCCGCATTTTCAAGTACCGTAGACCCCTTGGCCAGCGAGGCGGCCATCATGATATTCTCCGTGCCGGTTACCGTTGATATATCGAAATATATCGTGGCACCTTTTAATCTGGAGGCCCGGGCTTCCACATATCCGTCGTGAAGATCTATCTCTGCCCCCATAGCTTGCAGGGCCTTCAGATGCAGGTTCACGGGTCTGGCGCCAATGGCGCACCCGCCCGGAAGAGAAACGCGCGCCCTGCCCATCCGTGCCACGAGCGGTCCGAGAACAAGAATCGAGGCTCTCATCGTCCTGACAAGATCATAGGGGGCCTCGCAACTGGTGATTTCACCGGCATTGATCCTGAGCGTTTCATCCCCTTCAATCTCGACACCAAAACCGGTCAAGAGTCTCTTTGTCGTTCTGATATCCGCAAGATCAGGAACATTATGGAAGGTATTCCATCCGTCCGTAAGGAGCGAAGAAACGATAACAGGAAGAGCGGCATTCTTCGAGCCGCTGATGCGAACATCGCCTGCAAGCCGTTTCCCGCCATGTATGATAATTTTATCCAACTGGTGATCTCCTCTTTTTCGCAAGAGCGACACGCTCTATTCCGGCATAATCTGAAGCAAAACCAATATCACAGTAATCGTGCTCTTTCAGCATTTTTTCTATGGCTGATCTCTGCCCCGCCCCCATTTCCATGACAAGCCGTCCCCCCTTCTCCAGGAAGCGCTTACCATCCCGGACAAGTATCCGGTGAAATTCCGTGCCCTCAAGACCGGCAACGAGCGCCCGGCGAGGTTCGTACTCCCTGACCTCCGGATCGAGCAATGCGAATTCACACTCGGAAATATATGGCGGATTTGAGACGATGATATCAAATGTTCCCTCAACAGATTCGAACATATCCCCGCATACAAAGGAAATCTTTTCACCCACGTTATTACTCACAGCGTTTTTCTCCGCAACCGCAAGGGCATTCGGTGAAAAATCCGTGGCTGTGATGGAGACATTTTTCAATTCGGACGCAAGCGCGACGCTGATTGCCCCGCTTCCGGTGCCGATCTCCAATATCCTGATTTTTTTCTCTCTTCCCTGTCGGAAGAACTTCAGGATATCCTCGACCAGAATTTCTGTGTCCGGTCTCGGTATCAGCACATCCGGAGTGACTTCAAAAACCAGCGACCAGAATTCCTTTTTCCCTGTAACATAGGCAACCGGCTCCCCCTTCATCCTCCTCGCGACCAGCGAGCGGAATCTCTCCATTTCTGCTCCTGAAATTTCTTTTGCGGGATGCGCATAAAGGAAATGACGCTCTCTTTCAATAGAGAAAGCAAGCAGCACTTCCGCATCCAGCCGGGGTGTTGGTAACCCTTCAGCGCCGAACCCGGACGCTGTCTCTTTCAGGAGTTGTGAAATATTCATCATATACCGTATCCCCGGGAAGTGAACGGACTCCCGGTTTCTCATGCCGAATCGTCCGTATAGTATAAAAAGCTGAAGATATTTTCTTCGCATCTGTCAAGCTTACAAAGCGGTATATCATAAGATTTGTTTTATATGGATCAATATTTGTCAAGAGCTTTCAATGTCGGTTCGGTTGGAGGGTTGCTTGTGATAGTATTGTATCCCTTACTGCTGGTGCTCATAACTATCTTCATATTATCCCTCATCTTTGATCATCGGCATCCCATACCCCTGTGTTGAGGCCATTATTTCATTGACTCGCAGGGTCGTTTTCCTTATACTCCCTGCGCGAAAAAGGGGGGTCTTATCAGGGTCGCCGGAAGCGTGTTCTGCCACGTCTTTTATGAATATCGGGCTTTCGGGGGGGCTGGGGTGCTTTTATCATCCCCGGCATGTGCGACTTGTCCGGGCAAGCGAGGGTATTCTCGCGGGGCGTAGGGTGTGGGGAGACGGGACTGAGGAAATCAGCCGTGTCAGTGCGGTAGTCCCGCAGGAGGAACTTTTTGACGAAGCCCTGTTCCACGCCTGCATCATGACCAAAAAGGGTTTCGGAGCTCTGAAACTGACCAAACGCGCACTCGATCAGCACTATCGATGCGCCTTCACTTGAGACGACCATTAATGCGAATAATAGGAATCAGGCATTCTGGTTTTCTCCGGGGACTTTTTTCACTCATTCAATCATTTTTCAAAGGTAGAAACCAATAAACGTAAAGGGGGGAGTGTATTGTGGCGCAGAAGTATTTACTTGACATGAGGGATATCGAATTTGCTCTTTTTGAATTTCTTGAAATTGAAAAAATGAGTGATATGCCCCGATATGAGGGATTTGACAGGGCCGTCTATGAGGAAACAGTGCGGCTCGCGGAAAAGATCGCCGCGGATCAGGTTTTTCCGGCCAATACAGGGGGACATAAGGAAGGGTGCTCCTATGACAGGGAAACAAAATCGGTGACGGTTCCTCCCGGATACAAGGCGGCTGTGCGGGCCCTGATTGACGCGGGATTTTTATCTATCTCCGATGATCCGGAAATAGGCGGCATGGGTATGCCCCTGGCCATTCAGTCGAGTTGCTTCGAAATATTTTGCGGTGCCGGCGGCGCCCTGATGCTCCTTTTCATGCTCAATCACGGCGGGGCTTATATGATTCAAAGCTGTGGAACAGAAGAGCAGAAAAAGCGCTATGTTTCCAAACTTCTCTCGGGCGAATGGGGAGGGACCATGTGCCTCACGGAACCGGAGGCAGGGTCAGATGTAGGCGCCCTAAAAACGAAGGCCGTCGAGCAGCCCGACGGGTCCTATCGAATTTGCGGGCAGAAGTGTTTTATCACAAACGGTGATCAGAACATGACCGAACAGATCATCTATCCCGTGCTGGCGCGGATTGAGGGTGATCCTCCGGGGACCAAGGGGATTTCGCTCTTTCTGGTATCCAAATACCTGATTAATGACGATGGTTCCCTGGGTGAGAGAAACGACGTGTACTGCGCCGGCATCGAGGAGAAAATGGGGGCGCATGGATCACCCACCTGCTCCATGTCCTTCGGAGACAACGATGCCTGTGTGGGATACCTCCTGGGAGAGCGGGGCCGGGGGATGAATATCATGTTCAAGATGCTGAATGAGACCCGCCTCGAGGTCAGCCTCATGGCCCTGGGCGGTTCTGCCGCCGCTTATATGCAGGCCGTCGATTATGCCCACACAAGAATTCAGGGTCCTCATGTGACCCAGATGTTTGATGCCTCGGCTGAAAAAGTTCCCATTATCAGGCATCCCGATGTGATGAGGATGCTCCTGTGGATGAAGTCCTACATTGAGAGCGAGCGAATGCTCTCTTATTATATTGCCCAGAACATCGACTATCAGCATAATCTTGAAGGGGATGCCTCCCGCCAGGCAAAGGCCCTCGTCGAGTTCCTTGTACCTCTGGCGAAGGCGGGGAACTCCGATATGGTCTGGTCGATTATGGCAGAAGCCATTCAGGTTCACGGAGGATACGGATACTGTTCCGAATATCCCGTGTCGCAATTTACCGTCGATTCGAAATCCATTTCCATCGTCGAGGGGACAAACGGGATACAGTCCCTCGATCTCGTCATGAGAAAGATACTGATGAATCGCGATCAGTACAATTACGGGGTTTTCAAAGAGCGTGTGCATGATACCATAGAACGCTCACGGGGTATCGTTGACGAACGGTACATCGACTCCGTTGAGAAGGGTCTGCTGGAACTGGACAAAGTGGTGGAATATATGAAAACGCTGATGG
>JAFGQD010000069.1 GCA_016935875.1 Deltaproteobacteria bacterium | reverse complement strand
AGAGATCAACCCGCGGACCTCGCGTTCCTCCGCCCTGGCATCCAAGGCGACCGGCTTCCCCATCGCCCTCATCTCATCGATGCTGGCAGCCGGGCTGACCCTGGACGAGATACCGTACTGGAGAGAGGGAACCCTAGACAAGTACACCCCTTCGGGTGACTATGTCGTCGTCAAATTTGCCCGGTGGGCATTTGAGAAGTTCCCGGGGGCCATCGACGAACTCGGAACGCAAATGCGCGCGGTCGGGGAGGTCATGAGTATCGGCAAGACGTATAAGGAGGCCCTGCAGAAGGCCATCCGTTCCCTCGAGATCAGTCGCTACGGCCTTGGCTTTGCAAAGAATTTTCATGAAAAATCGCTCGATGAACTGATGGGGCTCCTGTCCAAACCGACGAGCGAGCGGCAGTTTATCATGTACGAGGCCCTGCGAAAGGGAGCGCGCGTGGAAGAGATCCACGCCAAGACCCACATCAAGGCATGGTTCATCGGACAGATGAAGGGGCTGGTCGAACTGGAGGAGGAGATCCTCCGTTGCAAGGGGGGGGATCTGCCGGACGATCTGCTGATACGGGCGAAGAAGGACGGGTTTGCCGACCGCTATCTGTCGAAGCTGCTCGCCATTCCAGAGAAGGAGATACGGGAGCGGCGCATATCGCTGGGCATTGTGGAAGGGTGGGAACCGGTACCCGTCAGTGGGGTGGATGACGCGGCATACTATTTTTCAACTTACAACGCGCCGGACAAGGTGCATTCGAGCGGCAGGCGCAAGATCATCGTTCTCGGCGGGGGACCGAACCGCATCGGGCAGGGGATAGAATTCGATTACTGCTGCGTGCACGCCGCCTTTGCCATCAAGGATGAGGGTCTTGAAGCGATCATGGTAAACTGTAATCCGGAGACGGTATCCACAGACTACGACACCTCGGACAAGCTCTACTTTGAACCCCTGACCGTGGAAGATGTCCTGAGTATCTACGAGAAGGAGAAACCGGAGGGGGTCATCGTACAGTTCGGAGGACAGACACCCCTGAATATCGCGAATGAACTGGCCGAAGCGGGGGTGAAGATCATCGGCACTTCACCGGAGATGATCGATCTGGCGGAAGACAGGGACCGCTTCCGGAAGATGATGGAAAAGCTGGGGATACCCGAACCGAAATCGGGGATGGCGAGCACCATAGAAGAGGCCCTCGATATTGCACATGAGATAGGATATCCCCTGATGGTCAGGCCATCGTATGTCCTGGGAGGGCGCGGGATGGAGGTGGTCCATGACGAGGAGATGCTGAGACGCTACCTTGCGGCCGCCGTCGATGTCGCACCAGAGAGACCCATGCTGATCGACAAGTTTCTGGAAAACGCCATTGAGGTGGAAGCCGACGCCATCTCAGACGGAACGGATGTCTTCATTCCATCGATCATGGAACATATCGAACTCGCCGGCGTTCATTCGGGTGATTCAGCCTGCGCGATTCCTCCCGTCAGTCTGTCGGCCGCCGCAATAGCCACCATCTCTGAATACACACAAAAAATAGCACGGGAACTGCACGTGGTGGGGCTGATGAACATCCAGTATGCCATCATGGATGATGTCGTCTACATCCTTGAGGCGAATCCGCGGGCATCCCGGACGGTTCCGCTGGTTTCAAAAGTCTGCAACATATCGATGGCGCGAATCGCCACACAACTGATGCTGGGGAAGAAACTGAAGGACCTCAATCTTAAAACGGCGAAGATACGGCACTTCGGCGTCAAGGAGGCCGTCTTCCCCTTCAATATGTTCCAGGAGGTCGATCCGCTCCTGGGCCCGGAGATGCGGTCAACGGGAGAGGTCCTGGGGATGGCCGATTCATTCGGCCTCGCGTTTTTCAAGGCGCAGGAGGCCACCGGTCAGGTCCTCCCCGAAGAGGGAACCGTATTGATCACCGCGTATGACGACGATAAAAGGGCTCTTCTCGATGTGGCACGGGAATTCGAGAAACTCGGTTTCAAGCTGAAGGCCACGAAGGGGAGCAACCGTTTTCTGGCGGAGCACGGGATCACCTCGGAACTGATCCTCAAGATGCACGAAGGGCGGCCCAATATAACCGACGGGATAAAAAATCGTGAGATCCAGCTCGTAATCAACACGCCGAGCGGCAGGATGAGCAAACATGACGATTCATACATCCGAAAGACCGCCATTAGATACAAGGTCCCCTACATCACCACGGCAGCCGCCGCCCTCGCGGCCGTCAGAGGTATCTCCGCCACACGGAAAAACCACGGCCGCGTGAAATCCCTTCAGGACTACCATGCGGATATAGGTTGATCAGAATATAATATTTCATTCTGAATTGAACAGGGTGCGAATAAAAAATTAACACTTTCCTTAACAATCGGAGTTTCTCCGCAACTTGTTGCGGGGAGCTTCAATTCTTGGTAGTAAATTAACATAGGGTACAAAGGATAGTGCCATGCCAATGTACGGTATCTTTAACTGATATTCACCATTAGGAGTACGGGAGACGGGACGAGCCAGGCCATGAAATTCATAGAGGAAAATTGCGGTGTTTTCGGCATATATTCAAAAAAAGCGTGTGCAGATGACATCTATCAAGGGTTAGACTTCCTGCAGCACAGGGGGCAGGAATACTGCGGCATTTCCACCTTTGACACGGAGATTAACCATATAACCCATCACGGGAGAGTCACCAACCTGTTCACGGGTGAAGAGCTGAGGCGTCTGACCGGCACGTGGGGCATCGGGCATGTAAGCCTGAGGGACCGCCAGCCCATGAAATGGCTGACCCGTACAGGGGAGATCGCGGTTGCCTTCAGCGGCAATGTGATCAACTCCGACGCCCTCCTGGAAGATATGATGAACCGGGGCAAATCATTCTACAAGGGGTACGACATCGAGATCATCTCCAAGATCATTATCGAGGAGGGCGAAGGGAACATCATGAACGGTATATCCGCGCTCTCGCAAAAGATCAAAGGATCTTATTCCCTGGTAGTTTTGACCGCTGAAGGCATTTACGCCTCCCGGGACACCTATGGTTTCCGACCGCTCATCCTCGGCCAAGACTCTGAGCGTTTCGTGGTGTGTTCCGAATCACGAGCCCTTCAAAACATGGACATGGAGATCGTCCGGGACGTGGCCCCGGGAGAGATCGTCCTTATCAACGACAAGGGGTTTCAGACGGCAGGGCAGATCGACTCTCCGCGCAGGGCACACTGTGCCTTTGAATGGGCATATACCGCGAGTATCGACTCGATCATAGACGGTGTATATGTACAGGAGGCGCGTAACAATCTCGGGGAAAGTCTCGCCCAGAGGGACATTGACGAAGGAACCGTCGCTGCGAACATCGTCGCGCCCGTCCCTATGTCGGGTGTCGGACATGCACTCGGATACCACAGGCGATCGGGGATCAGTTATCAGGATGTGTTTCTCTACAACCGGTACGCCGACCGCAGTTATACCCAGATCACCCAGCTTGCCCGCGAAAAGATGGCAAAGCGCAAGCTGTCCGTTCTCCCCTACGTGAAAGGAAAAAATGTCATCCTCTGCGATGATTCAATCGTCCGGGGGACACAGATCCTCAACAAGGTGAAAGACCTCAAAAAAGCGGGGGCGAAAGAGGTCCATGTGCGGATTGCCTGCCCGCCCCTCATGTACCCATGCGCCTTCGGAATCTCCACCCGTTCTGGAGGAGAACTGATAGCGCGAAAACACATTACGACGGGCGACATCCTATCGATGGAGCAACTGGTAGATCTGGAGGCATGGGTCGCCCGCACGATAGGTGCGGACTCCGTCAAGTTCAATACCATAGATGCCTTTGTGGCATCCCTGCTCATTCCCCGGGAGAGTTTATGTCTGCAGTGCTTTGACGGGATCGTTCCATCCCGAACATAGAATCACGATCGAAGGGCCGATGTCAGGGGCTCTCTGTTTTTTCAATCAAATGAAAGATGCATCAGGGAAAGGGGGTCGGCATAATCGTCGGCCAGCCTAAGTCCCCAGTGCAGGTGAGGGCCGGTAGATCTCCCGGTTGAGCCCGTGTAACCAATGTTCTCCCCTTTACCAACAAAGGCTCCTTCCCTGACAATTATCTCCGACATATGGCAATACATGGAGAAAAGGCTGATACCATGATTTATTATGACGGTATTTCCGGAAAAATAAAGATCGCGGGCCAGGATAACTTCCCCCGAATTTGATGCCTTGACAGGGGTCCCCTTGGGCGAACGTATATCTATTCCCCGGTGACGCGACACAACGTTATCATTAAAGACCCTTTGTTCACCGAAGGTTCCTCCCATTATCCCCTTCAGCGGCATGACAAACCTGCCGTTTCCCATCCAGCAGGGGGATGATTTTCCATATATACGACTAAGAAGCTCTTCCTCGTTTTTTATTCTTCTTGCATCCGCGGAGGTCAGAGTGGTAAAGCACCTGGCAACTCGTATCCTCTTTGAAGGGAATGCTTTCGCCGACAGGCCAAGCTTAAAGGGTATATCCTTTTTGACGCCACGGGAAGATTCAAGGTGAACGATAATATCATATATCCCCGGCTCCATGTCGAGCCCGAGCGCTATCAGGGCAAAATGCTTCAGTTTCGTACTGTCTGGGACAAAAGAGTACTCTTTCCCATCAAAGGACAATGCGGCAGAGACCGGTACGGGTGATTTCATGGATATCTTTACAATCTCTCCCTGGCAGAGTCTGCGATACTCCGAGCTTATGGTCACCTCTCCTTCATCTATCCGACTGATCACGAGAGTGGCGTTCAGACACCCGGGATAGAGTATCATCAGCATCAAACAGATAATCAGGAACCTTGCGCTTGTTTTCATTCGCAGCACCTTACACCAGAAGTGTATAAATTTCAAAGAATGGAAGGGTCGTTCCCGAAAAGAAAAAATGCGTGTTATTTCTCACTCAAAAAGCAGACCCGTTTATCTTGTACCCCGGCAAAAATACATGGACAATCCCTGAAGCATCTATTAGCATATCAAAAGCTTATAATTACCACAGAGGGGAAGGAACCATCCCGACCTTCAACATTTCCGGTTTAATGTCGAGAAGAGATGTGGTAAAAGCCGTTTACGGAAGGTAGATTCCTCGCGTATATCCTGTCAGTACCATTGATGAATGCATAATGATATCGGCAGGTGAGCCGTAGACGAAAAAGGACGCTATCCTCCGGATACAGTAATCTTCCTTGTCAATGAGAAACTGGAATTTTTCGCGAAAGGGTTCTAAGACTTCGGAGGAGAGGAAATAAACCTCAGGAATAATTTGGGAACAATACAAAGAGTTGAAAGGATGTAGTTATGAAGAGAGTTAAAGGGCTTGTGATTCTGATGATTGGCGCCTTGATATTGTCGGGTTGTGCTCCCCTTCTTGTAGGCGGCGCCGCGGTCACGGGAGGAACAGGGGCATATTTCTACACAAAAGGCGAATTAATAACTGATTACCATCACTCATTCGACAAAACATGGAACGCCTGTGAGAAAACCGTAGCCTATATGAATGCAACGAATGTGGTTCCTGTAAAAGAAATAAGCAAGGGAACAATCAATGCCATCATAGATGGCGAGGACGTCTCTTTCAATGTCGAATATAAGGCGAAGAATATGACCACGGTAGCCATCAGGGTCGGCATTATTGGAGAAAAAGCCGCGTCACAACGCCTGCATGACAAGGTGTCCGATTATCTTTTGAGCAAGTGAATTACCCCGCCTAAAGACGGGACATCTAAAAAACTTAAATGAGGGGGATTGCATCCCCCTTACCCCCGCTCCGCATTCATCCCCGTCCACAGGACGGGGTATTCTGCGGGGGATTTCATAAACAGAACTTCGCCCGGTCTTGAAGGTACCGTACCATATGTCTCTTTTGGTCCGGGCGCACTTTTATCAATCTGAACGGAAGGGAAAGGTGACACCTTCCCCCTGAGGTGTTACAATTATTCTTTCATTTCATCGAGTCCATAGACTTTTATTTTCTTGTGCAGATTGCTCCTTTCCAAGCCTATGGATTTTGCAGTTTTTTTCACGTTCCAGTTGTTTTCCGTAAGTTTCCTTACAATATAGTCCCTTTCAAACTCCTCTTTTGCTTCTTTGAAAGAATATGAATCTTCAGAGAAATCAGAGTCCTGGAATTTATGGATTTCCTTCGATAGGGGGGGTATATCATCAGAGGTAATGATATCCGACGGCGATGTGATTACCAGTCGTTCTATGATATTCTTCAATTCTCTCACATTACCGGGCCAGGTATGCTTCATAAGCACTTCGAGCGCATCATCGGCAATATGTTTCTCCGTCTTCGTCTCCTTCAGTGAAAATCCCTTGAGGAAATGACCCGCCAAGAGAGGAACATCTTCTATCCTGTCTCTGAGAGGAGGAATTTCCAGTGGTATTACATTTAATCTGTAATATAGATCCTGTCTGAATTTTCCCTTCTCCATTTCATATTCGAGGTCCTTATTGGTTGCAGCCAATACACGCACATCTGTATCTATAATCTTTGTTCCGCCCACTCTTTCAAATTTTTTCTCCTGCAGGATCCTTAAGATTTTTGCCTGGGCTTTCAGGCTCATATCCGCGACTTCGTCGAGAAAGATGGTTCCCTTGTTCGCAAGATCGAATTTTCCTCTTTTCTTTTCTGTAGCTCCGGTAAACGCCCCCTTCTCATGCCCGAACAGTTCACTCTCTATCAATTCCTCAGGTATTGCCGCGCAGTTCACCTCTATAAAGGGTTTACTGCAGCGACGGCTCTGCCTGTGTATCGATCGGGCAACCAGTTCTTTCCCCGTCCCGTTCTCACCCATAATCAGGATCCATGCATTGGTCGGAGAAATAATCTGTATCATCTCCTTTAATTCAATGATCTTCTTGCTGTTTCCATCGATTTCGTAGCTATACCCATCTTTCAACAGCTTGTTTTCCTCTTCCAGACGTATAATGTCCAGTGCGTGATCTACAACAAGCACAATCTTGTCTAGTGACAGAGGTTTTTCTATAAAATCAAAGGCTCCGAGTTTCGTCGTCGCTACCGCAGACTCAACCGTTCCATGTCCGGATATCATGATAACCTGCATTTGAGGGTGTCTCGATTTGATGCGTTTCAGGGTTTCAATACCATCAATTCCCGGAAGCCATATATCCAGGAGGACAAGGCTGGGAAGCTCTTCTTCTATGATATTGAGACACTCCTCCCCGCTCTGTGCGGTCAGCACCTCATATCCCTCATCCGAAAGGATACCCTTCAACGACAGGCAGATACTTTCTTCATCATCCACAATTAATATTATCTCGTTCATAATCAATCCTATACTACGGGCAATTCAATGGATACAATCGTTCCCCCCCGTATATTATCCGCCACGGTTACAGAACCATTATGGTCGGACATTATTGAGCTGACTATGACAAGCCCAAGTCCCGTTCCCGTCTTTTTGGTGGAAAAATAGGGTTCAAACAGCTTCTTTTTATCCTCCGGCGAAATGCCGGGACCGTTGTCTCCGATATCCACCGTGACTTTGCTATGTTTCTTATCATAATAGGTGCTGATTTCAACCTTTCCCTTATGGTTCAACGACGATACTGCCGCAACCGCATTATCCAAAAGGTTGACCATCACTCTTTTAATCTGTTCCGCATCAATATTCAACACAGGCACGCGGGCATCTTTCCGGAATTCAAAGGCTATCTCCTTGTGGGCATCCTGGAAAAGGATTACGGAATCTTCAATTACCACATTAAGATCATTCGGGGAGGGATTCGTAACAGGCAACCTCGCGAAACGCGAGAATTCATTGACCAGATTTTTCAAGACATCCACCTGGCTTATTATGGTCCGTGTACATTCGTGAAATACTGAATCTGTTCCTTCTTCGAGCTTATCTCCATATTTCCGTTGCAACCTCTCTGCGCTCAGTTTGACGGGCGTCAGGGGATTCTTTATCTCATGTGCTATCCTCTTAGCGGCTTCTCTCCATGCAGCGATACGCTCCGTTTTCTGAAGCTGAGTAAGATCTTCAAAGACGGCCACGACACCCATATAGTTGTTATCGTCGCCTCTCAGGAGGGTTGCCGATACCTGGATCGCGATCACCTTATCCCTGACTGTTAATTGGATCTGTCTCTCAACAAAACCACCATCACTCGTGTTCAACTCCTCACGAAGTCCTCTTACCATCTCCATATGTTCCGGGTTCAAGACAATTTCATACTTCTTACCTATGATCTCTTCACCTCGTATATCCAGCATCTCTTCCGCAGCGTTGTTAATTGTGCTGATTACATCATCTCTGTCTATGGAAATAACGCCGGCCGAAACATTGCGAAGCACTGTCTCCATGTATTTCCCGCGTTGTTCAAGGTCTATATTTGCCTGCTCTAACTCCAGGCTGTTTGCCTTGAGATCTTTCGTCATCTGATTAAAGGAATCCGCCAAGACTCCTATCTCATCTTCCGCAAGAACGTCTATGTGATAATCGAGATTGCCGTGGGCTACCTCATGAGTTGCTTCCGCAAGCTCCTGTATAGGATTTGTTATTCCCTTCGCAAGAAAAAGACCAAACCACATGGAGGAAAAGATGATCAGGAGGGTTACGATCAAGAGGGTGATAATATAACTGAACTTTATCGGATTTTTCAATAGCCTGAGCTGTTCGTACTCTTCAGATGTCTTTGAAATGATGGACATTTTTTCACTCAAGAGCTTGTCTATATAATAACTGACTGCTATGATCCCCAGAACCTCTTTAGGGCTGACATTTGAATAGACCGGAGCTATCCCGCTTACCATGTCTCCCCCGCCAACAGACTGCACTATTGAAAGGCCTTTCCCCATAAAGGCATCTTCTAGGACTTTGGGGGAAAATTGAGGAGGCAAAATATCGGGATTGCCCGGGTCCTTGAGGAACAGCTCTCCTTCCCGGTTATCAAAGCGAACGATTATTGAACCAAGATTAAAATTCTTCTGCCTTTGTGTCAAAAGCGCCTTCAGATAATCTGTCTGCTCTTTTTCATACAACTTGTTATCGGTTATTTCAGATCCAATCTGTTGCGCATAGTACTTCGCATTATCAGAAAACTGCTGGTAGTAATCCTGGGCGACCTCAAGGGATAGGTTGAACGCCCTGCCCATCTTGGTGTCAAACCAGCTGTCTATGCTGTATGAAAGGAATTGAATGGAAACCAGGAGAAGAGTGATCGTGGGTATAAGAGAGAGGATCATAAAGGCTACGACAAGCTTTGTCCTGAGTTTTGATCCCAGGACTCCCCTCCTCCGTTCAAATATGAGTTTGGTCAGATTTCTTGAAATAAGGAAAATAAGGAGAATGACAAGGATAAGGTTGATATTTATCAGGCCGAAAATCAGCACCTCATTTGATATCGGCAGAAGGACATCCATGCTGGAAAGGTTGCTTTCTATATAGGTGAGAACAATAATGATAGCTATGACAACTACTATTGCGATACGTTCTCTGCGGCGTCTCCTTAATTCATTAGCATTCATGTATCTACCACTATGTCAGACAGCATCTCGATTCGCCCCGCTATCCCGACGAGTCGGAATTTGCATTTTTTCGCACCAGAGAGTTTGTTAAAGACTGAATCTCATTAATAAACAAAGTCCTGCTTTAACCAGTCCGTTTCGAAATCCCACAGGGAAACAAAGAAGAAGACATATTCCAGATGGAGCGGTAGGCGAACCTCTTCAAGTTTTGCTTTCACTCTCAGGTAGTATCTGCCACCCTTCGTCATCCGTTGTAAAGGTGTAAAAACAGCGCCGTTCAGCTCCGACATTGCGGTCTTCGCCCTTGAAAATTCTTTAAACTGTTCCGGTTTCTTTCCATCCAATACAACATACAGGATCTTCTTGACATTGTCGTATTTAATAGTGTGTTGTACTTCAAGAAAAGATACCCGTTTATCCAACCAATACCGACGCTCCCGATATAATTCCAGGATAAACGTAAAGGTGGTCGGGATTCCGGCGAGTATCGCCTTTTCTATTTTTTCCGTAAAGCAATTTTCCACTTTAAGATAAACAAGGAGATTATCAGACGTGTTGGTTATAAGCAGGTCCGTCACCCGTGCTTCTGACGCCAAGGATTCTGTCGGCAAAAGGAAAAGGCATACTAACAATATTAGAAGCTTGCCATTGCACATGTAATTAATCTCCGGTCTGTCAAGCCTGATAGTCTTGCAAAGAGTCAAGCTTTAGTACCGGAATATACTAAGAAAAGGTAGCCCAAAAAGCAAGGCTTATTTGGAGGGTAGCCGGCTAACTTCCGGCAAGAGACAAGATATCATTCGGCGAATCATAGGGACGGGCATCGATTATCTCGTCGAACAATTCCATTTCGCCGTTAAAATAATGGACCATCTCCCAGTATTCCTTATGAGCCAGGAGTTTTCTAAGAAGGAGATTATTTAACCGGTGGCCGGATTTATATGCCACAAAGTGACCTATAATGGGCATCCCCAGAAGGGACAAGTCTCCGATAGCATCCAGCACCTTATGTTTCACAAACTCATCAGGAGACCGGAGGCCCTCTTTGTTGATAACCTTCTCATCATCCAGGACTATCGCATTATTCAGAGAACCACCGAGGGCAAGCCCTTTCGCCTGGAGATACTCGACTTCCTGAAGAAATCCGAACGTCCGGGCCGTACAGATGTTTTTCTCATATGTGTTATGGGAGAAAATCATGTCATACGATTGTTTTCCTATCAAAGGGTGACTGAAATCTATGTCATAGGTGATCCTGAACTCAGGAGAGGGGAGAAAGGCCACTCTGCCTTCATTGTCAGAAACAGACACAGGTTTTTTTATCCTCACAAATCTTTTTGACTTGTCTTGAGATTTGATGCCGGCGTCCTTCAGGAAAGCGACAAATGGCAGAGAGCTGCCATCCATGATCGGAATTTCAAAGGAATCTGTTTCTATAATCGCGTTATCTATCCCCATTCCGAAAAGGGCGGACAGAAGGTGTTCAACCGTTGAAATTCTGGTTCCATTCGTTCCAAGAGTCGTTGCCAACGTAGTGTCAGATACATTTGTGGGCTCCGCCCGAATCCCGTCACTCCCCGGCAGATCACTTCTATAGAACACAATACCCTCATCAACCCCTGCCGGTTTAATAGTCATATGTATTTTTCTGCCCGAGTGCAATCCCACACTCTTACAGTTTATTTCATTTTCGATAGTCTTTTGTATATACATCTAGCCTCCTTTTTGTATGGAGATATAGATAAAAGCAATAACCATACCATGCATAAACATCAGAAAATCGGCCAGACAGCCCTTCCATAACCTACCATGATCACAAGTGTTATTACTAAAAGTTGTTATTGCCGAAAATGACAATCAAGGCAAATCGTTAATGAGTGTGTCGAAAAAGCCACACTTATGCTCTGTCGTAGGGGGTTTTATAAAATCGTTCCTTCTCGCTGTAAATGCACCCACAGTATTGCTGCCTGTACATATCCATGTCCCTGGATACCCTGATTCCTTCCTTCCAGCCCGTTCTGAAATCTTGGTAATAAAATTCTACGCCATATTCCTTTCCAAGATTCTCCCCCAGATCTTTCAGAAGATCATGATCCTGATATATGCTGTAGAGAAGCGTGGTGGTGAAACGGTCAAATTTACCTTTTTTTGCGATGTGCGCGGTATATTTCATGCGTAAGTGATAACAGTATCTGCATCTCATCTCTTCCCTGAAAACCGCACCTCTGAGAAATTCTTCCATGGGATAATCATCAAATCTGATAAGTCTCATCCCCGTATTTTGAGAATACTCTATTACCGTATCGAGTCTTCTCTTGTATTCAGTATAGGGGTGAATATTCGGGTTATAGAAGATTCCGGTTACCTCGTGCCCATCTTTTCTTAATGTATCAAGCGGATAAATGGCGCACGGTGCACAACAGATGTGAAGAAGTATTTTCATAAGGCGTAATCACGAGGGAACAGAGACACATACTCCCGTTCTCTGACTTCTGTTTTCTTAACATACCGATAACGGAAACTTAAAATAATTCTTTCTGGTTCCTGTCGGCCCATGGTCTCCCGAAATGTTCGCAGGCGAGTTTTGTCGCCACCCTTCCCCTGGTCGTGCGATGAAGAAAACCTTCCTGGATAAGATAGGGTTCATAGACATCTTCAATGGTGTTTCTCTCCTCCCCTATCGCAGATGAAAGACTGTCGATACCGACGGGCCCGCCTTCGAATTTATCAATCAAGGTCAGCAGTATCTTTCTGTCCATAAAATCGAACCCCCTGTCATCCACCTCAAGCATCTCCAGGGCATCCTCGGCAACTTTCCCTGTAATCACTCCATCAGCCCTTACCTGAGCAAAATCACGAACCCTCTTGAGAAGTCTGTTCGCTATGCGTGGAGTTCCCCTGGAACGGCGGGCGATCTCGGGCGCTCCGGCATCATCAATCGGTATCGACAGGATATTCGCCGATCTCCTTATGATAATCGAAAGTTCTTCCGGTGTGTAGAATTCGAGCCTGAAGCTCATACCGAACCGGTCTCGAAGCGGGGAGGTAAGGAGACCCGCCCTGGTGGTGGCTCCCACCAGGGTAAAACGGGGAATATCCAGTTTCATTGAACGCGCAGATGGCCCCTGACCAATAAGAATATCAATATAATAATCCTCCATTGCCGGATAAAGGATTTCTTCCACTATGTGAGGAAGCCTATGAATCTCATCTATGAAGAGCATATCGTGCTCTTTCAGGTTCGTAAGGATGGCGGCCAGGTCTCCAGGGCGGTCTATGACCGGGCCGGATGTTACCTTTATGTCAACACCCATCTCCCTTGACATGATATAGGCCAGAGTTGTCTTTCCAAGACCGGGAGGTCCGTACAGCAACACATGGTCAAGCGCTTCGCCTCTACCCTTTGCCGCCTCTGTAAAGATAGAGATGTTTCCCTTGATCTTTTTCTGTCCCACATATTCGGTGAGGGTTTTTGGACGAAGAGAGTATTCGAATACCTCTTCGTCACTCAACTGCTCGGGATCTATTACGGATGCCTTCATAATGATAACCACTCAGGTTCACGGTTTGTTTAGACTGAATACCTACAGCCTACGTTCCTGATAAAATCTTCAACGATTCCGTCAGGAGAATCTCCAGTGTCAGCTTTTCCCCGGTCTTTGCAGACACCTTGTCGACAGCGTCTTTTGCAACACTGCTTTTGTAACCCAGGTTGATCAATGCGGACAACGCGTCTTTCTTTACCAATGAGCCAGGAGACCCCGCAGAGATTTTGTCGAAGATCAATTTTGTGATCTTGTCTTTCAGTTCAAAAATCATCCGCTCGGCCGTTTTTTTGCCCACCCCGGGTATCCCCACAAGTCTGACAAGATCTCCATCGGATATGGCCCCGGACAGGTCTTCCGGTGAAATACCGGACAATATATTTATAGCCAGTCTCGGGCCAATCCCTGAGACCGAAATCAATAATTGGAATATATCCTTTTCCCTGTGATCCAGAAAGCCGAAAAGTCTGACAGCGTCCTGCGCTATGTGTGTATGGATGACAAGGTCCACCTGACTGCCTGCATCGGGAAGTTTATAAAAGGTACTCAACGGGACAGAAATACTACAGCCTATTCCGTGGACATCAACGATAATGTTCTCAATAGATTTATGGGACAATATGCCCTTCAGGCTGGCAATCATTCAGATGGGCACCTCTTTTGAAAAGTTTGAATGACAAATGGCTATCGCAAGGGCATCGGATGCATCCAGCGGAGGTGCTTCCTTAAGAGAAAGTATGACTCGCACCATATGTTGAACCTGTGTCTTTTCTGCTCTTCCATAACCCACTATCGCCTTCTTTACTTCAAGAGGCGTGTATTCGTAAAGGGGAGTGTTGCTGTGAGATGCCGCCAGTATTATCACGCCCCTGGCCTGTCCGAGTTTTATAAGGCTCTTGACATTTTTACCGTAGAATATATCCTCAAGCGCCATGACATCTGGTGCATATTCTGTAATTATTTCTATCAGTTGATCATAGATCTTCTTCAGGCATGATGACAGGGGCTCTCCTCTTCTCATCCGAATTTCACCATAAGCTATATGAAGGATACCCCTTTCTCCTTTTTCAACGACCCCATAACCCGTCGTTTTGGTGCCCGGATCTATGCCTAATATTATCATGTACACCGTAATCGCTAACTGAGTCTTTCCATTATTTCGTCGGGTATATCGAAATTTGCGTATACATTCTGAACATCATCGTTGTCTTCCATCTTTTCCATCAGTTTAAGCATCTGGTTCGCCTTGTCTTCTTCGAGCTTAATAGAATTTTGCGGAATCATTCCAATCTCTGCCATGAGGGGTTTGAAACCTGCCGCATCAATGGCAGATCTTACATCTTCAAAGGCTCCGGGTTCGGTAATCACCTCATATTCGCTTTCCAGTTCCACCACATCCTCGGCTCCAGCCTCCAGAGCCAGTTCCATCAGGCGGTCTTCGTCAATATCATCTTTACTGAAAACAATACTTCCCTTTTTTTCAAACATCCAGGCCACACATCCGTTTTCCCCAAGGTTCCCGCCATGTTTTGAAAAGGTGTGTCTGATTTCGGCAACCGTCCTGTTTTTATTATCAGTCATCACTTCAATCAGGACTGCAACACCACCAGGTCCATAGCCTTCATAGACAATCTCTTCATAGGCAGCCGCACCTTCTAGGTCCCCAGTACCCTTTTTTATAGCCTTTTCAATATTGTCTTTCGGCATATTTTCTGCCTTAGCTGCCGCAACTGCCTGTCTGAGTCTTGAATTTCCTTCCACATCACCACCGCCAAGACGAGCCGCAAGGGTTATCTCTTTTATGATTTTGGTAAATATCTTCCCCCTTTTTGCGTCGGCAGCGCCCTTTTTATACTTGATCGTGCTCCACTTAGAATGACCTGACATAGATTAATTCTCCCAAAGGATATTTGCTATTTACAACTGATTTACCTGACCCGTGTGCCAAAATAAAAAAAATAGGTTAGGAGTCGGGAGGAAAAAATAACGTTATTATACAAACCACATTATTCTGAATAGGTACCCCTGACTCCTATCTTCTATATTGCCTGATTGACTCCAGATATAACACAGTAAAATACTCCCTGTAAAACAAAAAAGCCCCTCCAATAACAATATTGAAGGGGCTATAAATTAATTTCGGCAGCGTCCTACTCTCCCACACGCAATTATGCAGTACCATCGGCGCTAAAGAGCTTAACTTCCGTGTTCGGGATGGGAACGGGTGTACCCTCTTTGCTATCGCCACCGAAAAACTATAAAAATTCGTAACAACCACATACGCCTGATGTGCAAGCTGAAATATAAAGACAAAATATGGTTAAGCCTCACGACCGATTAGTATCAGTAAGCTGAATGTGTTACCACACTTACACCTCTGACCTATCAACCTCATAGTCTATAAGGGGTCTT
>JAFGQD010000068.1 GCA_016935875.1 Deltaproteobacteria bacterium | reverse complement strand
TAGACAAGAGAGATGCCATGTCAACAAAGGTACAGGTAACACGGCCAACCAAGATCGAGCTTGCGCGCCTGAAGCGACGGCTGAAGCTCGCCAAGCGGATCCAGAAGATCGTCAAGGACAGGCTCTCTATCCTGATCATGGAGTTCCTCGACACCGTCAAGGAATGCGCTTCTGCCAAAGAGAAACTGCTTGCAGACTTCAGGGAGACTTACAACGCTCTCTGTGTTACCACAGGATACCATGGATACGCGTTCCTGGAAAAGGAACTCCTCGCGTCCGATATGGCACTTAAGATACACACCGTCACAAGAAATGTAGCAGGGGTCAGACTACCTGTCTTTGAAACGGAAGAGACGGATGCACCCAATTTTTCCGTAAGGAACACGCCCGGCACATCATCGCTAATAGACAACAGTGCCACCCTCTCCCGGAAATGCCTGAAGGCCGTAATAGAACTGGCTGAACTTCAGAATTCCCTTGAACTTCTGGGGACGGAGATAAACAAGGTAAAGAGAATAAACAATGCGCTGGAACATATTGTAATACCCGGGCTTGAAGCCACTATAAAATACCTGACGATGAAGTTCGAGGAGCGGGATCGCGAAGAGATTGCCCGGCTCAAATATGTCAAGATGTTGATTGAACAGAGAGAAGCGTATGCGTATTGATACTCCGGCGCCGGACAGGATATTTGAAAACTGTCTGAAAAGCGATCTGAAGACGCTCAATGCCCATCTGCCCCGCAAGCGAAAGACACTCATCGAGCTTCTGAAGGAAACACACCCCCATGTGGAGTGCGGAGATGGAAACACACACTTTTTTAAGAAGAAAGAACTTGAATATCTGGCGAAAATGTTAAACAATACTGAAAAGGAGATGTTGCTGTTACCGATTATCATGGAGGTTGGATCTGTTGAAAGTGGTGTGACCGTACGATCAAAAACGGGGACCGAAGCAAAGATATTTTCAATAATCCTTGAGATGCCCATAGCCTGCACATCGGATATGATAACGATATTCAGACCACAGTTACAGGTACTGAGAAAAGTATTGAAGACCACCACACAGTACGTCTTCACCACATGAGCGGTATGACAAAACTTAACTGACACAAGGAGGTGCATCATGAAAGTATTCGCTGACAGACTGATCAACGTTCTGGAAAATCACAATGAGGAAATCGCACAGCAGTGGTGCAAGGCCGTAAGACAGAATCCCCGGACACCGTCATTCAATAATGTGCCACAGGCTGAATGTACCAAGCGAGCCATTCATTTTTACAAAAACCTGATTAAGATGTATTTCAGTGAAAAGCCCTATACCGAGGTACGTGAGTATTTTTCAGAATACGCTGAAGTGAGTTACGACAACGGCTTCCCGCTGCACGAAACCCTCTACGGTCTCATCATGATGAGGAGGCATATGTGGCTCTACGCCGATTTTCAAGCTCCTTTCCTCACTCCCATAGACCACCAGCAGGCGGTTGAAACGATAAACAAGACCATACGCATATTCGATCATGGAATCTATATAGTCACCCAAAAGTATGGTGAATTTGAGGAATAGTAGGGAGGCTGCTATGCCAACAGAAATACGTGAAACGATAAGAGAAATAGAAGGTGAAGCGGAACAGCTGATAGAGAAGGCCCGTGCGGACGCACGAGATATCCTGGAGGATGCCAACAAGCAGGCCAGAGAGATCCTGTCGTCTGAGGTATTCATGGATGAAGTCGAAAGCGAGCGTGGCAGGATTATCTCCGAGGCCAAGGAAGAAGCAAAAAAAGAAATAGAAAAATCAAAAGTGATATCCAAACGAATATCATCAACGGTTGCCACAAAGATAGACACATTCTCACAATTGATGGCAGATCAGATAAGAGGAATCAATTGAGATTAGGTGTCCGGCAATCTATATTGGGCAGATTGCCGGACACCGGACCCACCTGAAAACATGCCGGATTATCCTGAGGACTCATATGACAAGTCTCAGGCATTTCTTATCTTGAAAATCCATTCACATCAGTATAATAAAGAATGGAAAGAAGGGACACTTCCTGCCTTTCGTGAAATCACCAAACAGGAGAAAAATCATGACAGAGATTATCGATGTATATGCAAGAGAGATACTTGATTCAAGGGGAACTCCCACCGTGGAGGCGGAAGTAACCCTTAGTTCGGAAATAATGGGAAGGGCATCTGTTCCATCGGGCGCATCAACGGGGGAACATGAGATGCTGGAACTTCGGGATAATGACGGTGAACGATATCTGGGAAAAGGGGTCGAGAAGGCCGTTGAAAATGTAACCTACAAGATAGGACCGGAGATCATCGGCATGGATTGCCTCTTGCAGAGAGAAATTGACCGCACCATGATCGAACTGGACGGAACGGACAACCGGAGTTCCCTCGGTGCCAACGCCATGCTGAGCGTCTCACTCGCCTGCGCCAGGGCAGCCGCGGAGGCAACCGGACTTCCCCTGTACCGCTACCTCGGGGGGGTTTCAGCCAAAGACATGCCCGTCCCCATGACAAACATACTGAATGGTGGGCAGCACGCCGACAACAACGTCGACATACAGGAATTTATGATTATGCCTGTCGGAGCCCCCGATTTCAGAGAAGGGATCAGGATGTGCAGCGAGATTTTTCACCACCTCAAGGCCGTTCTCCGGGGGAAGGGATACAGCACGGCAGTGGGGGATGAAGGCGGATTCGCCCCAAACCTGAAATCCAATGAGGAGGCCCTTCTGCTTATCATGGAGGCCATCGAAAAAAGTGGATATTCGCCGGGGAGCGATATTTTTATCGCCATCGACGCGGCCGCAAGTTCATTCTATGGGGACGGGAAATATACGCTCTTCGCAGAGAAGAACCCCGTCAAGACATCAGAAGAGCTTGTCGCTTTTTATAGCGCCCTGGTTGAACGGTACCCGATCATATCGATCGAAGATGGTCTGGCGGAGGATGACTGGGACGGGTGGAAGCTTATGACAGACACATTGGGCAGTCATATCCAGATCGTGGGAGACGACATATTCGTCACCAACAGGAAGCGGCTCGAGAAAGGCGTCTCCCTCGGAGTAGCAAACTCCATCCTGATCAAGCTCAATCAGATAGGCACTCTGACAGAGACCTTCGAAACCATTGAACGGGCAAAAGAAGCCGGATACACCACCGTTGTATCCCACCGGTCGGGTGAAACGGAAGATACCTTCATGGCCGATGTCGCCGTCGCGATGAACTGCGGTCAGATCAAGAGCGGCTCCGTCTCCAGAAGCGAGCGCCTCGCAAAGTACAATCAGCTCATCAGAATAGAGGAGGAGTTGGGAGACCAGTCTGTATACAGAGGAAAGGGCGCCTTCTACAGCATAGGATAGGAAAGACGGCGACCAGAGATAGGTGGGCTGAAGGTGGAAAAAGACTGACAATCAACAATGCGCCTTCAGCCTATTCGCCTCATCGGTTACATCATAAATTTGAACAGCCTGCGCCTGAGGGATTCCAGCAGGTTTCTGTCTTCCAGGGAAAGGAATTTTGCGCCCTTATCGCCCTTGCTCCCGGATACTGATATCGCACCGCTGTCAATAAGATACTTCAGGGCGTTCTTGTAAGTCGACTGGGAAAGGGCCTCCGCCTTAGATATTTCTCCCTTTTTGTACATCTTTGTGCCAAGTTTCTGCACCTTTTTTATAAGATCCTTCTCCTGCCTCACCCTGTTTTTCAGATAGGCGCACCCCCTGGACACAACCCAGTAAGACTCAAGATAATTCTGTATGAGTCCCGCAAATGACTGGAGAGGCACCCTTCCCTTTCCGGTCACCTCTATAGAGGCCGACCCCTCGGCACGTTCATGGATAACAATCATGCCCTTGTCTCGCGCGTACGATACAACCCTCTGCACCTCTTCATGATCATCCACCTTGTTGTCATAAATAAATTCGTCCATGAACAGCTCTTTGAAGAAACGGTAGTCTTCCATCACTTCGGAAAGGGAGGTCCTGTTGCCGTCACAGGAGAGGATCGAGATGGACATAAAAGAAAGAGAAACAAAGGAATGGAGTATATTGTTCTTATAATATTCGAGATTCAGTCTCTTGTCCTCATCCACAGAGTATATCGTCTCTTCGAACTCATCCTCCTCGTCCTCCTCTTCGGGCCCCATCCTCGATATCAAGCCGGCTGATTCAAACATCCCCAGGGCATCATTAAGCGCCTTTTCCCTGTTGGCAAATGTGGACGAGAACTTCGCTCCTCTGCTGGCGAGGTAATCATGAAACTCACTCAAGATATCCATCAGGTCATCGTGTGATATCCCTCTCCGGTAGTGGCATAAAAGCCCGGCCGCTACCAGGGCGGAGGGCGACACAACAGACACCTTGTTTATTTCATTAACAATCTCATACCCCATTCTCCTGTACAGAGCCCGTCTTTCCAACGTAGTCATATCTTCAATGGGAACCTCGTGCGAAGCGAGATATGACTTCAACAGCATCGGTTTCCCCACATTCATGTAAACCCTTCCGTAGCGTTTTCTGAGTACCTTTCTGCTCTTTATCAGGTCCCGTATTTTTTCCTTTTCCTTGCTGGCGCCTCCAAGCTCCCTCAGATAGGATTTTTCTTCTATAACCTTGTCATACCCTATAAAGATCGGGACCAGTGCCAGGTCGTTAAAACTCCCCTCCCTGTATGCCTGCATTATCATCGAGAGGAGCCCATATTTCGGCATAACCATCTTGCCTGTGCGGCTCCTTCCGCCTTCAATAAAGAACTCTATGGGCAGGCCCTCCTCCAGGAGTGTCTTGACATATTTGGCAAGCACTTCCCCGTAAAGGGCTTTGCCTCCGATAGTTCTTCTGATAAAGAATGCGCCCAGATTTCTAAAGAAGTATCCCAGCGGCCAGAAGAGGAGATTGGTCCCCGCGGCAATAAAGGGGAGCTGTATGTTGTTATAGTAAAACACATAGGAAATCAGGAGATAATCTATGTGGCTGCGGTGACACGGGATTACCACAAAGGGCATCTTTTTCGAGATATCCCTCATCTTTGAAAGACCTTCCTTATCTATGACGACACCGTCATAGATGTCGTTCCACAGCCAAGTGAGTATTCTATCCATAAAACCCACGTACGTGTCGTTATACCCGGCAGCTATCTCAAACAGATATTTTCTGGCCTTTCCAACAATTGCGCCATGGCCCTCTCTTCCGGTCGAGGCCATATCCTCCATAAACTTAACAAGCTCCGGGTCCCTCAAGACCATCCCGACGATCTCCTCCCTCGACTTGAGGACAGGACCGACAATGGCTCTCTTTTCCTCGTCAACTCTGTCTATGAGCTCCCGTCTCAAAAGATAGCTGATGGTTTCTCGGGACTTTCCACTGTTGTTTTTCAGAAATTCCGAAAGGTTTACGGGTTTCGAGGACAGAACAAAGGCCTTTGAATAATACCTGAAGAAGGTTATCAGTCTTCGCAGCATTCCCGGATTTTCGGTCTCACCGAACAGCAGGCCCGTCAGGCTCTTGTCCTTCTTTTCCCTCCTGCGCCCGTAAGCAACAAGCTGAGGGACCAGAAAGATCGGGACGTCCATATCCCTTTGTGCATCAATCAGCTGTCCGAGAGGATCCCCTGCATCCCTGCCTCCGATGGACTCCGAACCACGAAGATACACGATCGCACTCTTTTTGTTTTTCGTTACCCTTTTCAGGTACTCATTCCGGAAGGGATTATGGAAAAACCGCGAAATGATCGATTTTAAGGCATACCGGAAGGGCTGCCAGAGAATCATGTTGATTCCGTGACAATACACAGGTCGTTCAACGCCCCCCCTGGCCAATATGTTCCTGAGTATCAGACAGTTCAACTGACTCTTGTTCTTCAGGGCATACACAACAACCCCTTCTTTTGACAGAGCCTTCAGGTCTTCCAGGCCTTCCTCGTCTGCCTTTACCTTGGACAGGGCCGTATTGAGCAGTCGAAACAGTGGGGACTTTTTCTCTTCATACAAGAAACCGCTATAATATTCCCCTATCTGTCTGCCGAATGATTTCCATCCCGATTTGATTGTCATAATATTGTTTCGTTCCCTCGTACATGAATTCCATAACGGACCCTAGGTTGTCTGCCAGTCAACCGGGCAGCATTCCGGAAATCTTTCAATCATGTAGGCTCTTACACACTCTTCGATCTCCCGGGCGGTGGAAAGGGTCATGACCCTTTCCAGCAGTTTTTTCGATTCGCTGACCGTTGATTTTCTTATTATCTTTTTCACACGGGGTATCGCCAGGGGCGTCATACTGAGTCCGTCCAGTGCAAGACCGAGTAGAATGGGGGTGCACAGGGGATCACCTGCCATCTCGCCGCACATGGCAACTTTTATCCCGGCTTTATGTCCCGCATCGACAACCTGTTTGAGCATTGTCAAGATGGCGGGATGAAGGGGTTCATACAGATAGGTAACCCGTTCATTCACCCTGTCAATCGCAAGTGCATACTGTATCAGATCATTAGTCCCGATACTGAAAAAATCGGCTTTTTCCGCCAGTTGCTTCGCCATGATCACTGCAGACGGGACTTCTATCATGATACCGATCTTTATATCCTCATCTATCGGAATCCCCTCGGATATAAGTTCTCCCTTTACCTCGTCAATGATATTCCTAGCATCTATAATTTCCTTCACCCCGGAAATCATGGGAAGCAGAATACCCGTATTGCCATAGGCGCTGGCCCGCAGAATGGCTCTGAGCTGCACCTTGAAGAGCTCAACTTCCTGAAGACAGAATCGTATTGCCCTCAACCCCATCACAGGGTTCATCTCTTCCGCCAGCCCGGCATCAGAGACAAACTTGTCACCCCCCAGATCAAACGTCCTGATAGTAGCCCACTTGATCCCCTCTCCCTCTATGACCTTCTTATAATTGAAAAAATGCTCTTCTTCCGTGGGAAGCTGCTCCCTGTTGATATAGATAAACTCTGTCCGGTACAGACCCACACCATTGGCCCCATGAAACACCGCCGAAGGAATCTCTTCGATAAACTCTATATTCGCCCCTACTCCTACACGATGGCCATCAATCGTCTCGGCAGGAAGGTGCGCCCCCTTGAGCATATCTTCTTCCATTGCAAGGTAGTGTCTCTTTTTGTCCTCGTATCTCTTTATCACCTCCGGATCGGGATTGACAATAACAACGCCGGCAGTGCCGTCAACGATGATCGCATCACCTGTGCTTACCTCTCCGGTAATCCTCTCGAGTCCTACAACCGCAGGAATCCCTATCGATTTTGCCACGATCGCGGTATGAGAAGTCTTCCCGCCCATGTCCGTGGCGAAACCCAGTATCTTACGGGTCGACATCTGGACCGTATCGGTCGGCGAGAGATCTCTTGCGACAATGACAACTTCTCCCTCGATATCAGAGACTCTCTCATGCGTCTTTCCGGATAGATTTCTCAGTATTCTCTGTCCCACACATTCCACATCTCTGATGCGCTCCCTGAGATACTCGTCCTCTATCTTATCGAATATCTCCCTCTGTCGGGAGATTGTCATCTTCAACGCCCATTCCGCATTAACACTATGATCTTGTATGTTCTTTACGATATCCGTGGTAAAGGTCTTGTCGTCGAGTATCATGATATGGACATCGACAAAGAGCGATCCAATTCCCTGGCGATCTTTAAGCTCTGTTTGAATATCCAGTAATTCCTGCCGTGAATCTATGAGAGATTTTTTGAACCTCTTTATTTCCCTGGATACAGACTCGTCACCACTCAATTTATAGAGCGTCTCTTTAATATCTTTACGGTTCAAGGCATAGGCTCTTCCGATCACTATGCCGGGAGACACTCCGATTCCCTTCAGGGCACTGGTTGTTTTCAGCTCATTCTCGCTCAATTATTCTTCTCCGAACTTATTTTCTACGAGCTCTTCGAGCTCCCTCATGGCATCATCCGCATCCACACCGTCGGCTTCAACCGTAATAAGACTTCCCATGGGACATGCAAGAGTCAATATATCCAGGATACTCTTACCGTTAATCTTTTTCCCGTCTTTTTCAAGAAACACTCTGGAGTCATACTTGCTCGACGTATTCACAATCTTTGCGGCGGCTCTCGCGTGAAGTCCCAGTTTATTCATTAGAGTGAACGTTTTGATTTTCTTCATCTTACACTTTTATCACACATAAGAGCGCCACAACTCCATACAGTACCGTCAGAGAAGATATCCCTCTGCCCACCAGCCAGAAGCATAAGAGAACAAGAGCGAATGTCCCCCCCACCGCTACCACCCAGGGAAGATCTACATGTGGGATAGAGGAATGTACAAAAACCGCATACAAAAGGGCAAGAAAGAAAGTTGTAACCCACTTCAACATTCTTGCCTTCCCGGGCAGATCTATCGCGCGCAGGAAACTGATTCCACCCTTCCCGTCACGGTACCCCTCGATGAACCCCCTTAACCGGACCCAGACATGAATGGAATTGTACACCAGCAGAAAGCACAGCGGGGCTACAAGCAATCCTTCAAGCGCAAGGATGACTCCGGCCACGGAAGAAAGTGGTTTGAGCCCTCCCCAGAAAAAGGGATCGCCCATTGCGGCATACGGAGCCATCAGTGTCTCTTTGAGACGAAGTGCTTCCGGACAATTGTCGCTTTCAGAAGATTCCTCCAGTTTGGCCACGGAACCTATGATTGCTCCCGCTAGATACGGATGAGAGCTGAACGACTGGATATGCCGTGTCAGTAACCCGGAAATCAGTTCCTTCTTCTCTCCGAACCTTCTGGCCAGAGGGATCAGGGAACATGCGAAACCGACATTCTGCTTTCTCTGGAAATTCCACGAAGATTGAACGAACAGAGACCTGAGAAACATCTCTATCAGGTCGCTCTTTTTCATTCTACAATACCCCTCTATTTTCCCGAAACCTTTATCTTAACAATTTCTGAGGGCATACTCTTTTGCCTCCGGACGAAATGCATGTAGCATGTTTAACACATTCGGTCAATTACCAAGAGGAGAGGATATCCTACGGGGGGATTATTTTTTTATTGACACGATATATTTTATCTGTTAGGTAGCGCCCCAGTTTATTCGGCACGTTTGCAATGATCGGGGCGTCCGCGACACGACGGTCCGCTTTTTTTTGTCCGATATACTCAATAAAGAAAAGGGGGTGATTCCCATGCTTTGCCAAACCATCAAGAAAGGTTATGAGTGCGTCTTTATGACTAAAAAAGGATGTAATTTCAATGGAGGCAGTTGTCATCCGATCACTGACAAGTGTGAAGGATGTAGTAAGTGTATTGAATATTCTGCTGTCAAATATTGCATAGTGTACCCTGATCCCGCGGGGAAATGGGCAGTCGGAGGGTGTCCATCGGCGACACATATAGAAAAGGCTGCTGCAGAAGCCGCCCAGAAGATCAATCCGTTGAAGGCATCAAAGAGGGGCTCGAAAAGATAGTAACCCCCTTCGAAAAACTATATGTCAGACCTCGAGGAACTTGGTGGAGTTGCCTCCGGCCTTAATCTATCCTAATCCCACATTACCTACTTTACGGCAGATCATAAAAAAGGGCCAGCTAAAGGTATTCGCTTTGGCTGTCCCTTTTTATGTATATTTTTGAGGGATTTCACCGCAAATCAGCTGACGACTTCTTTTATCTCCCTCAATTTTCTTTTGATGTCAATTAACTTGCCACTTTCGTCCAGGGGGGTGTTTCCCTTTCCTCGATTGATATCAGTCAATCTTTTTCTGGCTCCGGCAATGGTGAACATTTCTCCATACAGCAAGTTTTTGATTGTTAGTAACTGCTCCACGTCTTTTTTCCGGTAAAGACGCTGGTCTGATCTCGTCCGCACAGGCCTGACAGTCCTGAACTCAGATTCCCAGTATCTGACAACGTAAGGCTCTACACCCAGTATTTTGCTTACCTCACCAATACGGAAATAATTCTTATCAGGAATAACCATAATAGAGAACCCGCACATCAAGGGCAAAAATCAGGAACCAGACAACCTTGCAACGTATCAGCCATTTAACGCTTTTTTCAACACCTGACTTGATTTAAAGGTCAAGACCCTCCTGGAAGATATCTCGATCTCTTCGCCAGTCTGAGGATTTCTCCCCCTGCGGGACGCCTTCTCTCTGATATTTAATTTGCCGAACCCGGAAATTTTCACATCCTCCCCTCCGGCAAGGGTTTCTTTTATGATATCAAACACTGACTCAACAAAGCGAGCGGAATCGCTCTTTGAGATACCCACTCTCTCATGTACATTTCTTATGATATCAGCTTTCGTCATGTTCCCCTCCCTGGTTTGATGTTATTCAAATCTCCATTCCTCTGATCTTTGCGCCCGTGTTTCTTACTATTCTTTCCACGAGCCTGTCATGGACCTCGTTGACTTCGTCGTCCGTCAGAGTTCTCGTGGCCGAACGATACGTAAATCTCACGGCCAGACTTTTCATCCCGTCAGGTATCCCTTTCCCGATATATACATCAAATATGCCCATATATTCAAGCAAATTCTCCCTTTTTTCGAGAGCAAGATCCAATATGTATCTCCCTTCAATCGATCCATCCAGCACAAATGCAACATCTCTTGAAATGGACGGAAACTTCGGGACATTTCTATAGACCATTGCCTCGCGTGGAAGGGAGACAATTGAATGGAGGTCAAGCTCGAAGATCACGGCTCTCCCTTTGATATCCATTTTATAAAGGACATCGGGATGAACATCGCCCAGCCATCCAATGGTCGTGCCACCGGATATAACATTACATGACCTTCCGGGATGGAGGAAGGATCGGTCGCAATCGGATTTAAACCGGATATCACTCATTCTCAGGGCGTCAAACAGATTTTCAATGCATCCCTTAAGATCGTAGAAGTCGGAATGCAAACCGTCATCAAAGTGCCACAATCTGTCATACCGAGCTCCACAGACAAGGGCCCCTATCCTTTCATGCTCTCGGGGTAGTTCTTCTCCGATATCGGTGAACACTTTCCCCATCTCGAATATTCGAAGGTCATGATTTCCGGAACTGATGTTTTTTTTCATCGTCCCCAGAAGACCATACGCCAGGTTCGTCCTCATGACGGACATGTCTTCACCAAGAGGATCTTCAAGCCGTACGAACCTCCGTTCCTCATCATCCTCACTCAAACCAAGAATGTCTGCCGATGTAGGGGAGATAAAGCTGTAATTGATAACCTCTGAATACCCATAACCATTTAATATAGTTCGGATCCTGCTTTGCAATATCCTCTTATCACTTGTGGTCACTGCTTGGGGTGAAAGCTCGGGCAGGGAAGTGGGTATACCTTCGTAACCATGAATCCGCGCTATCTCCTCGGTCAGGTCTATCTCACGTGTAATATCTACCCTGAAAGTGGGAGGTGTCACCAGATACTCGCCTGGTTCCTGTTCACTCACTTCCATTTCGAGTCCCTCAAG
>JAFGQD010000067.1 GCA_016935875.1 Deltaproteobacteria bacterium | reverse complement strand
CGTTCGATACCGTAATCGGGCAGACTGCGGCACAGTCGCCGCACCCGGTACATTTATCGACGTCGACAAATCTCGGTGCCTTCGCGAGTTTTACTTTGAAGCGCCCCGGCTCGCCGTCAACCGCCTCGACGGTTCTCTTCGTCAGGATTTCTACGTTCGGATGTCTCCCCACCTCAACAAGCTTGGGGGAAAGTATGCATGCAGAACAATCATTGGTCGGAAAGGTTTTGTCCAGTTGAGCCATGACACCGCCGATGCTGATATCATTTTCGACAAGGTAAACCTTCATTCCGGAATTCGCAAGATCCAGAGAAGACTGGATTCCGGCTATCCCGGACCCAACAACCATAACAGCGCCGATCTTTTCGCTATCTTTTACCACCGCTTTTTACACCTCGGATTTGATGAAAGGCTTTTTCCACCTCGGATTTGATGTAAGATCCTGTCACTCACATAACAGGTCCCATGGATTACACATTATGACCGTCGGTCACTTAATAAATATTTAGCCGCGCGATGCGTACCAAGATTTTCATTTCCTGTCAAGTCATAAATGCACATTTGCGGGATTTATTTGAAAGGTCTTTATTGCCGCACAGTAATAAGGGACGAGGTCAGGAGACGGAAGCGCAAGCATTCTCTATCACCCTCCAGAGATCGTCTTTGCCGTAGCGCGTCTTGGCGGAAAAGGGGACAAGCTCGTCAGAGGGAACTCCCAGCTGTTCGCCTATCTTTCGCCTGGATATATTGACCTGGCCTCTGGAATACTTGTCCACCTTTGTCAACACGAATACTATGGTAATATTATTCATGCGGAGCCACTCAATAAGCTGATTATCCTCGGCCGAGGGTTCTCTTCGTATATCAAGTATCATGACCACAAGACGCAGATTTTCCCGCCCTTCAAGATACCCTTCCACCATCCTTCCCCACCCCTTTTTCACGGAGAGGGGTACCTTCGCGTACCCGTAACCGGGAAGGTCGACAAAAGAAAGGGTGTTATTGATCACGAAAAAATTGATAAGCTGGGTGCGTCCGGGGGTATTGCTTGTCTTTGCGAGCCTCTTCCTGTTCACAAGGGTATTGATAAGGGAAGATTTTCCCACATTCGACCTGCCGGCAAACGCCACCTCCGGTAATGAATCATCCGGATAGTAAAAGGGATCGACAGCGCTCTTTATGAATTCTGCTGATATTACTTTCATGGATCTTCCTCTGATTTTGACGGCATCATAACACAACACAGCAGTAAATCGCAAAACAGATCAACCGGGAATATCCGAAATACCTTGATTGACAGATTCTCCTTGCAAAGAAGCCGCATTAAGAGCTATTAAAGGTGAACGTACGGTTATTTAAAGGTTTTCAACAAGACGTAACATCAGATACCATATCAGGTCCCGCTACATCTGAAACGCATGCAAAAACTTTTCAAAAAGATCTCTTTATCTCACCTGAACGCAAATGAACATGCCGTCATGATATTCATGGCGATTATCGTCGGGATACTTGGAGGATATGGGGCCATTGTCTTCCGGTTGTTGATTCTTTTTTTCCAGTCCGCTTTCTTCGGTGCGGGCGTCACAGGCACAACGTTTCTCGACCATGTCATGGCACTCCCCTGGTACGCAAAACTGATCCCCCCTGTTATCGGCGGCCTGCTCGTCGGTCCCATTGTCTACTTCTTTGCGAGAGAAGCACGCGGGCCGGGTGTATCAGAAAGCATGGAAGCCGTTGCACTGAGAGGAGGAATGATCAGAAAAAGGGTATTTTTCGTCAAGATCCTCACATCTGCAATTTCTATCGGTTCGGGAGGTTCGGTGGGGCGAGAGGGCCCCATCGTACAGATTGGCTCCGCAGCAGGCTCTCTCATCGGGCAGATAACACGGATCTCGGCAGACAGAATGAGAACTCTGGTAGGATGCGGGGCAGCGGCCGGGATCGCGGCGACCTTTAATGCCCCCATTGCCGGTGTCATGTTTGCCATGGAAATCATTATCGGGAACTACGGGATCTCCATGTTCAGCCCCATAATCATCTCTTCCGTTATGGGTACCGTCATATCCCGGATCCATTTGGGAGACTATCCGGCATTTTTTGTCCCCCACTATACCCTGGTAAGCCCCGCCGAACTCCCCTTCTATATGATCCTCGGAATTGTTGCGGGATTAGTGGGAGTGTTATTTACGACGCTCCTCTATAAAACGGAAGACCTCTTCAATATGATGAAGATCCCGGCATATACAAAGGCCGCCGTGGGTGGTCTGATGGTCGGGACAATCGGTATCTTTATCCCTTATATCTACGGTGTGGGGTATGACACGATCACGCTGGCACTCTGGGAAGATCTCCCCTGGTACCTGTTAATCATCCTTGTATTCGTGAAGATTATCGCCACATCTGTCACGGTAGGTTCGGGTGGTTCGGGAGGAATCTTTGCTCCATCCTTATTTTTGGGGGCCATGGCGGGAGGGGCTTTCGGACACGGTATTCATCACCTCTTCCCCGCAATAACGGCCACTCCGGGAGCTTACTCACTCGTGGGAATGGGAGCGGTCCTTGCGGCGACAACGCACGGACCCATTCACGCCATACTCATCATATTCGAAATGACCGGGAATTATAAGATCATCGTTCCCCTGATGTTTGCCTGTATTATCGGTTACGTTATAGCATCTCAGATCAACAGAGAATCCATCTTCACACAAAAGCTCGTTCGGAGGGGGGTGGATATCAAGGCGGGAAGAGAAGTCAACATCATGAAATCCCTTCTGGTCAAGGATGCCATGACCAAGGACGTGGAAACGGTACCCGAAGACATGCATCTCAACAAACTGCTCGAGCATACCTTTTCAAGCAAACGATCGAGCTTTCCCGTGGTTGACCGTCAGGGCTTACTCTGTGGAATCATAACATTTCAGGATTTCAAGGAGGTGGTTTACGAGGAAGGCCTGGGAGACCTCGTCGTGGTGAAGGATATCTCCATACCCAATGTTATAACGATAACAGGAAATAAAAGTCTGGATGAGGCACTGAAAAAGATCGGCCTGAAGAATATAGAGCAGCTTCCGGTGGTTGATGAGAATAATCCGAGAAAGATAGTGGGCATACTCTCACGAAGGGATATATTCTCGGCATACAACAAAGCGTTGATAAACAGATCACTGGCAAGAGGAATGGGTGAAAAGGACTCGAAGTAGACTGTGCGAGCAACGTGATACATGCTATTGAAATGGCATAGAAACGGTTCCTTTTAAATAATGTATTGGTTGAGTAGTTTGGTCCGTGCCCGCCGTATTGAGGATCATAGCGGATACCGAGCAGTCCCAAATCTTCCCGTTTTCTAAAGAGATTAT
>JAFGQD010000066.1 GCA_016935875.1 Deltaproteobacteria bacterium | reverse complement strand
GAATGTGTTCCTACAACACGAAGCGGATTTCCCGCCGAATCCCGTTCAACAACCTTGGCTTTATCAAGGATCCAGTGCCAGCCTTCGCTTGCTGATCCCATGCGGAATTCCAGTTCATAGCGGTCATCTTTGCTCTGTATGAACGATTGAATTGTCGAAACAATGTGTTCTCTATCCTCCGGGTGAATCCAGGTTTCAAACTCGTCAAATGAAGAGGGGTTCAGCTCGGGAGAAAGCCCCAGCATGGTATAATATCTGGGGTTTGCGACGACCCTGCCTGTCGTGACATTCCAGTCCCAGATGCCGTCATTGGCAGCTTCCAGTGCAAGTTGGAAGCGCTCTTCACTCTTTTTGAGCGCTTCTTCAGTCTTTCGGCGGATGGTGATATCCGTATGGGTTCCCACCACGCGGAGCGGATTTCCCGCCGAGTCCCGTTCAACAACTTTCCCTCTGTCCATAACCCAGACCCAATCGTCTGTCTTGTTTTTAATCCGAAATTCAAGTTCATACCTGCCCGGCTCTCTTTCAATGTGCCGGTTTATTGAACGGACCGTGTTCTCTCGATCATCCGGGTGAAGCAGTGCCTCAAAGGCTTTAAAACTGTGGGGATTCATATCAGGATTAAGGCCGAGCATGGTATAGTACCATTCATTTGCTACGACTTTACCGGTTCTAACGTCCCAGTCCCACAGCCCTGTATTAGAGGCATTGAGAGCAAGGTCCAGCCATTCTCTGCTTTTCTGCAATCTCTTTTCAATTTGTTTTTTCTCTTCTATCTCCTGTTGCAACTGGATGTTGACATTCGTCAATAGGGAAGTACGTTCCCTGATTTTTACTTCCAGATTAAATTGTTCCCTTAACAGGGCCTTTTGAGCCTTTTCCCTTTGTATGGCCGATCCGATAGTCCCCGCAGCGATTCTTAAGGCTCCTATCTCTGCAGATGACCATACACGAGGGGTTTCACAGTCGTCAAAACCGATGAAGCCCCACCATTCGTTTTCAACAAAGATCGGGAATATCGCTAAGGCAAGAATACTCTGAAATTCAAGTGATGACCGCTCTTCTTCAGAAAAGAAAGGAGTTTGTCCGGAATAGACATTCCCCTTTTCAAGAAGTTCCTTCATTTTCAGTCGTCTGACATCAGAGATATAGGGAACATTCTGCAATGCAGGGTTATCTATCAGGGCATTCGTGCTCGGTGATGTCCATTCATAACGCTGGCTCATGAGTGGCTGGCCGTCCGTATCCATGCTGTTTTGAAAAATATAAACTCGGCTGACACCTGTTGAAACTCCAAGGCGTTGGAGACCTCCCTGAAGCCCCTGATCGAGATCACCTGTTTTCAGCATATGGTCTGCCAGATATCCGGCTGCTTCAAGGATTTTGTCTCGTCGAAAAAGGGCCTGCTCTATCTGCAGGTTATGCTGCTGTGATGCTTTCAGCTGGTTGATCTGAAGACGCAACTCCTCGCTTTCACGGATAAGCTGCTGTTTTGTTTTTTCTGTTTGCTTCACTGATATGTAACCCTTTTGAAAATATAACCATATCGAAAATGATAGTGTTTTTCAAGAAACAACACTGCAGGCGAAGGCATTGAATTGAACAGCGAGCACATTTCCCGCTGCTTGCGGTGGGGTCAGCGAACAAAAAATAAACATTTTCCTTAACAGTCGGAGATCCTACGCAACATGGTGCGGGGAGTTTCAACGCGTATTGCAAGCAAGATATTTTGTGCCCTACCTTACAGAATACCATGACCAGAAAGTTGCGTAACATTATATGGGTGATGAATGCACTGCTCTCCAATAATAAAAAACTTGGATTGCCTCAGAGACAATCCAAGTCAGTACCAGCCAAACACTATCTGTTTGCTGTTTTATCCGTAAGGATCAAAATTATTTGATAAGGGGTTTCCCCATGGGAAACTTCATGCCGGCGCTTTCCAATATCCCCCCGGCGGCCATAACGATGCCAAATAAACCAGCCACAAAAAATGCCCATCCGCTAATAAGGGCAAGTCCACCAACCCCCCAATAAATCAGAGCAAGCGTCGCCAGTCCGATATCCGCAGCCACAACGGATATTGAAGCGGCCGCAGGTGAATATTTCAGAAAGATCGGAGTCGTCAGGATCAACACGATAGCCAAAACGGCCCATTCATAGCCAAGAACCCGGGCATCGAGTTCCCAGCCATAGATAGGAGCGAAATAACTGATGGCATACGTAATAGACGAACAAAACGCAAAGAACGCCCCGAAATACATCCACGTTACACCACCGGCTACATTATTCAGTTTCAGCTGCGTAATTGCGGCAGCCAGATAAGGAATGGTGCAGGCCAGTGAAACCGCGGCCATTAAAAGAAGAGCTTTTCCGTTAACAAAGCCGCACAGTGACGGCCAGGCAATCCATGTAGCGATAGAATAGGCTAACCAGCCGGCTGCTCCCGCATCCCCTACTTTTACATTGACATTGACATCTCTGCTTTCTTCCATTATTTTTTCTCCTTTTATTGCATGTAAGCGGCAACACGGACTGAAGCACGTGCTTTCGGTTTCACTATCTCCCCGAGAAAAGTCTTTAAAGGCTGTTCACACTAAATATTCTCAAAAACCAGTCAACAAGCAGACAGCAAGGCTTTGAATCGTGTCACCGTTAATTTAAAGACACCCCTGTAAAATACATTATGAAGATGATGGTAACTCGGAAAAGATTTTTTGTATTTCACAAGATCTTATTGCTTTTAACCGTGGAGGTATAGCTGTGCCGGTTCTTTGAGGAACCGGCACAGCGCTCGAGTCCTAAGGTTCTAGGGCTGTTTAATGAAATAGGTGCCGAACTTCGTGACTTCCGTCTCATAACCGGGGAGAATGGTTATTGTGGTCGTATCCTCCTCAATAACCGCCGGTCCGCTGATCTTGTTCCCATACTTCAGAGAATCACCATGATAGATTTTTGTATCAACCATACCGCCCAGACTTCTGAAATAGGCTTTTCTTGTCCCTCTGAGGGCTTTTGCGTCAGGCGCTTCACATGATTTCACCGTAGCGGTTTTCAGATTTGCCGAAATCTCCGCTCTCTTACCGACTGCCTCGCATCGCCAGAATATACACTCAACATAGGTATCCTCTTCCTTGACGGCGAACATCCTATCGTGCTCATGATGGAAGCTGTCGATCATCTTCTTAACGCCAGCCTCATCGATAATAAATCCCTTTTTCAGATATGAATCGATCCTGATCGGGATTTCCCATACCTGGAAAGGATACCGGCCCTCCATGTAGAAGCGGTAATCACGGCTGTCTTCGGAAATGTTGTTACGATTGAAGAAATCGGTTGCTTCCTGACCGAGTTCCTGAAGAATCTCATTGACCTTTTTGTAATCGAATTCCCTTGTTTCGGTATAGAGACTCCGGCTGTTTTCAGCAACGAGGTTTGAGAAAATACCACCGCTCGCACTGAGCGCGCCTGCCGTCTTGGGAATGAGCATCTTCCTCATTTCAAGACCTTCTGCAAGCGCAATCGAGTGAACACCGCAGGCACCGCCGCCGGAAACCATGACATACTCTCTGGGGTCGATCCCCTGCCATATGGTAATCTCCTTGATTGCCGCCACCATGTTCGCATTAACCGTCGTCCAGATCGTGAATGCAGCCTCTTCAACGCTCAGCCCCATAGGATCTGCGACGTGCTCTTTAATAGCTTTTTCTGCCAGATCCCTACGAAGGTTCATTCTTCCGGCATTAAAGTATTCAGGATCGAGGTAACCGAGAACAACATTGGCGTCCGTAACGGTGGCATTGGTACCGCCCCAGTTATAACATGCCGGGCCAGGATTCGAACCGGCACTCTCGGGACCGACACGGCACATTCCGCCGGAATCAACCCACGCGATACTTCCCCCACCGGCACCGATACTGTGAACGTTGACACGTGATATGCCGGGAATTTCCCAGCCAATCTTCGCTTCACGGGTCACCGATACTTCACCGCCCAGGACACAGCTGACATCAAAGGATGTCCCTCCCATATCAAGGATGACAACGTTGTTATCATGCAGATCTTCCATCGATATCCTTCGGCCGGCAATCGGAGCCAGAGCGGGACCGGAATCGATTGAATAGAGCGGGCGGGCTGAAATTTCAGCCGCATTGGAAACACCACCGCTTGAATTCAACATTCCGACTTCGCCCTTAAATCCAATTGAGCGCATTCGATCGTTGAGCTCCTGGGTATACGAGGATATGATCCGTTTAAGGGACGCATCCATAGCCGTGGAGACCCATCGGCGATATTCACGGATACAGGGATTTACAACTGAGCTCAGGACCACTTCACATTCGGGCCATACTTCCTTCGCAATCTCTGCAACTTTCTTTTCATGAACATCATTTGCCACCGACCAGATCAGGCATACGGCGATGGCCTTTACGTTCCACTTTTTAAACTGGAGAACTGCCTTTTTAACATCTTCGACATTCAGAGGTGTCTCAATATTGCCCTCTGCTCCAATCCTTTCTTCGACAGAAAGAGTCAGATAACGGGGAATGAAGGGTTCCGGATAATCGATCTGAAAATCAAAAGGATCCTTGATCGGTCCTTCTCTCCAGAGAAGAACATCCCGGTGTCCTTTGGTTACAATCATTCCAACCTTATCAACCTTTCCTTCAAGGATTGCGTTGGTCGCGATTGTTGACCCGTGGGTCAGAACCCCGGCATCTATGAGGCTGCATGATGCCATGAATTCTTGCATGGGTTGATTCCAATATTCCGCGGCCTGTTCCAAAGCTTCGATAATACCTGCGGCATAATCGTGATGTGTCGTTGGCGATTTAAAGACTCTCATTTCGCCATTTTCATCGATGACTGCTGCATCGGTAAAGGTTCCTCCAATGTCTGTACAAACATATTTACTCATAACTGCCTCCTCTCTATGCTTTGACCCTCTTTGCTTTAAGTTCTTTTCTGAGTTTCTCAGTGGCCTTTACATCAACGGCAAGCAGTTCAGGTTCGATATCCAGAACAACGCCGTAGGTGTTCTTAGCAAACTCAACGGAAATCCAGCCTTCTCGTGCCCGATGCCGCACAAGTTCGGGATCACGATCGAGCGGATCTCCATATCCGCCACCACTGGAACTATGCGATATGATTGCCTCTCCAAATTTCATCTCAGGGTTGGCAAACGGAGGCAGTACTGTTTTTGTTTCTAAACCGTTAGCAATGGTATATTTCCATGCACCGGACTTGTGCCCGTCCAGACCGCCTTTCGCACCTTTGGGAAGGTTGTCCTGTCCGTCGCAGGAATATGCTGCCATCATGGGGAGTTTCCTCGGTGCAAGGATGAACTGGCACGCAGGAGCCGAATCCCATTGCCCGGCGCCAAGACCGTCCTCGATGATTTCTTCTTCCCTTACCAGTACCGGATAACGCTGTTCCATAATTTCAGTGCTTGTCCAGTAGAGACCACCTCCAGTGCAGGGATACTGGTAGGTTACCCAACCATCATGACCACGGGCACCGGGACCACCGGTCATACCGCAGAAGAGCTGATTCACGTACGGCTCATCATCCCGTCTCCAGTCCTTGCCTGAAATAACCGATACTGCGGGGCACTGCACGGCGCCACCTTCAGCTATACCCCGTGTATCAAGTTCAGGTAACTGGTTAAAGAGGCACTGAACACCGGAAATAAGCCTGTCGGCGACATTTGTTGTGGCAAGCGATGAAGAGTAAGGAAACTGTGCTTTACCAACGACGCACCCCTCTCTCACCTTCACTTGTATACGCGACATGGCCCCTTCGTTGTGCGGCATATCGGCAGGCATACGGTTCAGGACACCGGTGCGGGCACTGGCTATAGACGTAGCTTCACACATATTGAGACCGCAGAGCTGGGAATCTTCATTATCTGTCAGATCTATGGTAATATATCCTTCATCGGGATTGACGGTAGCTATTATGTGAAGATCAATCTGAGGCAACAAGTCGGGAATCCTGTCATGACTGATACGGTAATCCCAAGTTCCTCCGGGAAGCTTCTTGATCTCTTCAGTCATTCTTAGTTTGCCATACTCCTGATAGGAATCGCAGAACTCTTTGATCACTTCATTGCCGTATTCTTCACACATTTCCTTCAGTCGTCTTTCGCCGATTCTCGCCGAACCGACACCGGCCAGATAATCACCATACCACTGATCGGGAACACGGATTCTCATCATGGCAATCCTGATCAGGTCATGGACATCTTTATACCCTTTCTGAATTTTCACACAGGGCCAGTCAATGGCTCCTTCTTCGTATACATCCAGTGCCGTCGGATGATAGGTGCTGGGAATACTGTTTCCGCAGTCGGCCTGGTGACCTTTAGCCGCCGTCCAGAACATCAGTTCTCCATCATTGAAAACGGGGGCGATGTAGGTATAATCGGCATGGTGCGTATTGCCGTTGAAGGGGGAGTTATTTAAAAACAGATCGCCTTCCTGAACACCTTCAGGATGAAGGAGTGCGGGTTTGACCGTTAAGCCCATGTTGGCGACATGGACAGGAATGCAGGGAGGAAGCGAGATGACATCTGCGTTGCGGTCACAGATAGCAGTCGACAAGTCTCTGCAGATACTCATCAGCAAAGACCGTGCTGTCCTTACCATCGTGTTGGTCATCTCAACACCGGTACAAAACATACGGCTTGACAAAACCGACATCAGATAGGGCTCTATCGTCATTCCCTTGCCCCAACTCTTGTCTACAAATTTTTCATCACTCATGCTGTTACTCCT
>JAFGQD010000065.1 GCA_016935875.1 Deltaproteobacteria bacterium | reverse complement strand
CGGCACGGAGGAGATGCTCCGAGAACTCAGAAGACGACATATAAAGATCGGCATTGTAACAAGAAACTGTATGGACGCAATAAGACAGATATTCCCCGATATAGATTCCCGCTGTGACGCCGTCATTACCCGTGAGTATACCGCTCGGGTGAAGCCACACCCGGATCATCTCCTGACGGCACTCTGCTCTCTGGACACGGCCCCCGAATTCGCGGCGATGGTGGGGGATCACCCCATGGATATCACCGTGGGAAGGGATGTAGGGGCATACACCGTAGGCGTGCTGACGGGATACTCTGAGGCAGCTCCCCTGCGTCAGGCAGGTGCGGACCTGATTATTGAAAGGGCACCGGATATCACCCGCTACCTCTGAGCGGCGGTGCCAAAGAGAACTCCAGAAGAAACCGAATTCATTTTTTCAAACTCTCGGGAAACCCTCTGCATTAATAAAGGATAAGATACTATGTATGAGATTACCGTACAAAAAACATTTTCCGCCGCGCATACCCTCGACATCGGGAGCGAACGAGAGGAGTTACACGGGCACAACTTCAAGGTTGAAGCTACCGTCGCATCCGAAGAATTGAATGCGGATGGTCTCGTCCTCGATTTCAGAATCTTGAAGCGATGGGTGAGTGTAATCCTTGAAGAGCTGGACCACACGTATCTCAACGACCGTGCCCCGTTCAGGGATATCAGCCCCACATCGGAACACATCGCCCGATTCATCTACGACAGGCTGGTGAAAAACGCGGCTCCGCTGGGGCTGAAGGTATCCCGCGTTGCGGTATGGGAATCTGAGAATTCGAAGGCAGTATATACAAAAAGCTGATTCAGACTCAAAGTGACAAAGGCATAAAGAATGATGGTGGACATACAGAATCTCAAGGATCACAGGAACATAGACATCCAGCAGGTGGGAGTAAAGGGGATAAAATACCCAATCATAGTCCTCGACAAGGCGAACGGGACACAGCACGTCAATGCCACGATCAATATGTACGTCAATCTCCCTCACCGTTTCAAGGGAACACATATGAGCCGTTTTGTCGAGATTTTAAATGAATACAGGGGCCAGATCAATATAAAGACCCTTCAGAAGATCCTGTGCAAAATGAAGGAAAAACTCAACGCCGAATCCGCTCGTATCGAGATAGGGTTTCCATACTTCGTGGAAAAAACTGCACCTGTCTCGAATGCAAAAAGCCTTATGGAATACCAGTGTTCTTTATACGGTGAAAATACCGGCAAAAAGAATGATTTTCTCGTCGGCATCATGGTCCCTGTCACAACAGTCTGTCCCTGTTCGAAGGAAATCAGCGACAGGGGCGCTCACAACCAGAGGAGCGTGGTACGGGTCAAGCTAAGATTCAAGAAATTTTTCTGGATAGAAGACGTCATCAGGCTGGTGGAGGAATCGGCGAGCAGTGAGGTCTTTTCACTCCTCAAGAGGGTGGATGAAAAATATGTAACGGAGATGGCCTATGAAAATCCGATGTTTGTGGAGGATGTTGTTAGGACCGTCGCGGAAAAAATCAACAAGAATAACAACTTCATATGGTACAGTGTAGAAGCGGAAAACATGGAGAGCATACACAATCACAATGCCTATGCCTATGTAGAAAAAACGTAACTACCCGCTGCCGGACATACAGTTTATGTTGCTCGGCCCTATCCCTTGCCCCCTGTCTTTTGTTTTCCATCTTTCTTAGGTGCACTGTCACTCTCATTCACACCTGTCAGTTCATAAACCTTCAGAGCCCCCATTGGGGTGTAACTTATGTCTATTTCCCGGACATCCAGATGGGCTCTGACCGCGTGCAGAGTTCTATCACTGATCAGGATGCTGTTGGGATAAGCCTTCGTGAATTCCTGTAGTCTGAATACGGTATTGACCGAATCACCGATAACGGTATAGTCCATTTTTTTGTCAAAACCGATATTTCCCACAACTACTTCTCCTGTATGAACACTTATGCCGACAGTCACTGAATCACCTGTCTCTTTCAGCCAGTAATCGTTCACTTCGGCGATGGATTCCTTCATCTCGAACGCTGCCGCAACAGCATTATCAGCATCCTGTATACTTGAAACCGGAGCACCAAAGATTGCCAGAAAACCGTCACCGAGGTATTTATCAACGATACCGTGGTTTTTGAATACGATCCCTCCCATAACGGAGAAAAACCGGTTGAGCATAAGGACTGTTTTCTGCGGTCCCAGCTTCTGGGCAAGCAGAGAAAATCCCCTGATATCGATATTTATAAGCGTTAGCATTCTGAATTCCTCAACCACAAGTTGTTCCGTTTCGGCGCCATGGATAATCCTGTCCACCACCTCTTTGGGAACAAACTTCTGGAAGATATTCCGTATCTCCCGCTCTTTCTCCGCCATAGACAGGGTCTCATTGTATAGGTTGGCATTCTCTATGGCTACGCTGACCGAAGATGCAATCGATTGCAGCAATTGTTTGTCACTGGAGTCAAAGTCGCCGTCCATCTTGTTGAGCACTTCGATAACCCCCACAACCTTGCCCTGCGATATCATGGGCACGCACAGGACAGCCTTCGTATGAAAGCCGGTAACCTTATCCACATCGGGGAAAAAGAGGGAAGATTTACGAACATCATTCACTATCACCGCATCACCCCGGGCTGCTACGTAACCGGCAACTCCCTGGCCTATTTTTATCCTGAAATCCTTCAGGTCTTGTATGTCAATATTCAGCGCAACAGTGAACTCAAGCCCATCCTCACGCATGAGGAGCAGAGAGCCGGCCTCCACGCTCATAACCGCACTGATCATGTCCATGGTGTACCCGAGAACCTTGCTTATATCAAACGTGGAAGATGCAAGGGCGCTTCCGATCTGTTTCAACGTGTCCAGTTCCTGCTCCCGTTTGATGACATAATTGCTGAGCCGGTTTCTCTCTATCGCGAGGGAAAGGGCATCCGCCATCCTCTCTATCAGTTCCTGCTGGTTATAAAAGAGATCGGGTCCAGCCTCTGCGCACAAAACCAGGACTCCCGCAACACCTGCATCCATCTTCAAAGGAAAGAGTGCGACGGTGTTACTCCCGGTAAAGAATTCCTTTTCGCTCTCATGCACAAGCGAAGAGACATCCTCCACGATGAGCGTAACTCCCTGCCTCAAAACCTTTTCAAAGGTTGACCCCTTATAGGAATAATAGGTGCCTTTTGACAGAGGGACAGGACTGGCAGATACAAAATCAAGGATTCTCATATTATTAGGTCTGGTGTCATCCTTCATCAGAATAATCGCGAGGTCAAACGAAGACACCGACTGTATCTCATCCAGGATAACGCGCAAAAGCTCTCCACCCTTGAGACTGGAATTAATAACCTGAACAACCCTCTGCATGGACGATAGATGAGATGCGCTTTCCTTTTTCTCCTGCAGGAGACGCAGATTTTCATAGGTGAATGACGCGTTACCCAGAAGGGGTGCAAGGATCTCCACATCTTCGCCGGTAAAAGGAGTGGCATTGTTTTTCCTGGAAAGTGTAAGCACTCCGACGACATCCCTGATAGTCTTGAATGGCATACATACAAAGGACTTTGACCCGTACTGCTGGCGGTTTTGCCTGCCAAAGCGGCTGTCAGTCTCAATATCCTCGACGATAAGGGGTGATTTGTTGATAACCGCATACTTGGCAACGCTGTCAGCAAAATCTATCCTGTCACCCAGTTTGACATGTTCTCCAAGACCGATGGTAGCCTTTACAACAAAGGTCTTTCGGTGCGGACGTTCCAGGATCAAGATGGAACCAATATCTGCATTTGCCAGCTTAAGAGCTCGCTCCAGGGTGACATACAGGATCTCTTCGGGATCAAAGGTCACATAACAGAGATCTGAGAGCTCTTTAATAACTGATATCTCCGATACCTTTTGCTGCAGCTGTCCGAATGTCGCTCCAAACTGATTCTCCAGGGTGCTGAAGGTCTGAACAATATTGTTGATTTCGTCCTGACCCTTCTTCGGTTGATCGAGAAAGAACTCCGACGCAATCCTCTCCGAGACATCTTTGGATATCAACGCTATCCTGTCAAATATCCTGCGGAGTATCGTGAAACCTAACAGCGAAAAAAGAAGGAAAAAGACAAAAAAGAGAGGAACATACTTATCCTTCAAAATGTCATATTTGAAACCGAAGAAGATAAATCCACCTACAGGGAACAGGAAGAAGAGGGCAAAAATAATATTCATCCATTTATACAGCCCCCTGTCCCCTGAAAATAATCTATGTATATATCCGGATAATTTCATCTCTGTATCCTCTCAGGGAAAATTTGTTTACACAGATAACCCAGCAAGTCATCATCATATAAGCCTACATTAAAAGATATATTCATGCAATACCCAGCACATCAATACATCACAGAAACAGTTCCATCATCGCCTCCGCCATAAACCTGCATCTCTCACAACGTCTCTATTTGAAGATCCTCGCCGCACAGTAGCGGATAATCTCCGACTGTTAAGAAATATGTCTGATTTTATGCGCCGGCTATCCGGTTCAATATCTGCTGGTAGTTGTACTGACGGGATTTGTCAAGAATAAAATAGACCTTGTGCAGATGGTTGCATCTTGAAATTCTTGAAAAAATGTTTTATATTTTATAGTCTCTACTGCAAAGCTGGGGTGATTCTTCGACTGTTAAAGAAAATTTTTGATTTTATGCACTCGCTATTCAGTTCAATTTTTATTATCACAGAGATAAAAAGTACGCCGCAAAGCAGAACATATGAGCATCTTTCAATCAAAGGCAAATCAGGGCAGCAAAACGGTAACGGCCCAGATAACAGAACTCGAAGAGAAGCTCAATCTCAGTAAGGCCTTGCAGGATATAACCAATCGTATCCATGCCGCCCTCAATCTGAGACATATTCTTATCAATCTGAGGGATGATATCCTCAGCCTCTTCAATGCCCACTCTATGACCATCTACGTGGCAGACAGGACAAAAAACGAGATATACGCGATGTTCCTGGCAGGTTCTGAATTGAAGGAAATAAGGCTGCCTATAGACAACAGGAGCATAGCGGGTTACGTGGCCAACAACAGAGAAATTGCGAATATAGCCAATGCCTATGATAGCAAGGAGTTACACGAAATATCTCCTGAACTCCATTTTGACTCCAGCTGGGATAAAAAGTCGGGATTCAGAACCGTCCATGTTTTGGCCGTACCAATTCTGTATGCGGACATTCTGATGGGTGTTGTCCAGATACTGAACAGAAAGGATGGGAAAAGATTTACCGGAGAGGATCAAGATTTCCTCAAAGAAATGGCCAATGTCCTTGGAACCGCTTTTTACAATCAGGAAAGGATCAGCCGGAAGAGAACGTCAAAGTT
>JAFGQD010000064.1 GCA_016935875.1 Deltaproteobacteria bacterium | reverse complement strand
GGTCACGGGGAGTTCCCCCGGATTATCCTTGCACCGGGAAAATTGGAAGATGCCGTTGATTTGACACATCGGGCGTTCAACCTTGCCGACAAATACCAGGTTCCGGTGTTTATCCTGACGGATCAGTACTTTATGGATTCGTATTATAATATACCCTCTCTCAATCTCTCGGAAACCGGCGTTACTCACTATATAGAAAAAACAGGTCGCGATTATAAAAGGTACCGCTTAACCAAAAACGGCATATCACCCCGTGGTATACCGGGTTACGGAGAAGGGCTGGTCCTGGCGGACAGCGACGAGCATGACGAGAAAGGCCACATTACCGAAGACCTCGATGTGAGGGTTGCAATGGTCAACAAACGGCTGGCAAAGCTTACGGGAATAACGGAGGAAACCATATCTCCCGAACTTATAGGGAGCAAAGATTACAAGATCCTTATCATCGGCTGGGGCTCGACCTTTCATGTCATTGCCGAGGCGATGGAGAATCTGGGGAGAGCCGATGTAGCCCTTCTCCACTTTAAACAGGTGTATCCGGTTCATCCGGACACTTTGGAACACCTTAAAAAAGCGGAGCGTACAATCGTGATCGAGGGGAATGCCACCAGCCAGTTCGGTCGTGTATTAAAGATCACTACCGGATTTGATATCAAGGACAAGATTTTAAAATATAATGGGATTCAATTTACGGTAGAAGAATTGACGGAACAGATACAAGCAATCCTGGGTCGGGAGGGATGATCCGTGAATACTGAACAATTCGACATGGGAAGTATCGATATAGCCTGGTGTCTCGGATGCGGAAACTTCGGCATCTTGAAAGCGCTCAAAGAGGCACTCGTTGAGACAGATATACAACCCGAAAAGCTTGTCATCGTTTCGGGAATCGGACAGGCGGCGAAGATTCCTCACTACCTGAAAACAAACATATTTAACGGTCTCCACGGGAGAGCCCTGCCCCCAGCAACAGGTATAAAAGCCGTGAACCCCGGCCTTACCGTCATTGCCGAAAGTGGCGACGGAGACATGTATGGTGAAGGGGGGAATCACTTCATTCACGCCATTCGAAGAAACCCCGATATTACAAATATCATTCATGATAACATGGTGTACGGACTCACGAAAGGACAGGCATCTCCGACCAGCCAGTCAGGGTTTGTCACGCCGGTACAGGTCAACGGTACCCATTCGGAACCCTTCAATCCCATCGCCGTGGCGATTTCCCTGGATGCTTCTTTTGTGGCGCGGGCTTTTGCCGGTGACGATGAACAGACCAAAGAGATCATGAAAAAAGCGATTGCCCATAAAGGATATTCCATCGTTGATATTCTTCAACCCTGTGTGACCTTCAATAAAGTAAATACCTATGAGTGGTTTAAGGATCACACCTATTATCTTGAAGACAATTACGATCCCTTTGACAGAACGGAAGCATTTAGAAGGGCAATAGAAAAGGATACGTTGCCTCTGGGTATTTTCTACATACATCCCGGCAAACCCAGTTTCAACGAAACGCTGCCGGTTTACAGTGCAGACACAACCCCACTTTTCAGGAGAGAACTGGACAGTGAAAAACTGGTCGGCCTTGTCAATTCAAAAAGAACGGTTTAAAATTCAGAAAGGTGAAAAAATTGGGACGATGTGGGCTGAATTACCCAAAAATAAATGTGGAACGACAGGTATCTATTGAAATCTCTGACAGGAGTAATTACATTATAGAGTAGAGGTGATTATTATGGCTGATATAAAGGTGGATGTACGGGGCGAAACCTGCCCGGTGCCACTGGTGGAGACCCGAAAGGCGCTCCGAAAGGCCTCTCCGGGAGATACCGTGGAGGTTGTGGGGACGCACCCCGCTTCCAAAAAAGAGATACCGATGGCCCTGAAGGCGTTGGGCCTGAAACTGGAGGACATACAGGAAGAGGAGGATGTATGGAAGATCAGGATAGGTGTCTGACGGAAAGGTGGCGCAATCATGACCGATAAAGCGACCATCGTCGTTCACAGCGGTGACATGGACAAGATGTACAGCGCCCTCATCATAGCCACCGGCGCGTTATCAATGGGTATGGAAGCCTCGCTCTACTTCACCTTCTGGGGTCTTGAACGCCTCATCAAGGGAAAGCTGGAAAAAGGAGCTCTCTCCAGTATGCATATGTTCGGCCTCGGGAAGTGGATGGTACGGCGTCGGATGAAGGCGGCGAACGTGGCCTCCCTTGAAAAGCTCCTTCAGGATTTCAAGGAACTGGGCGGCAAGATCATCGCGTGTGAGATGACGATGCAGATCATGGGAATCAAGCAGGATGATCTCCGGCACGATCTGATCGATGAGTACGGGGCCGTGGGGACTTACATACAAGAGGCACGTGAATCGAAGATAACCTTATTCATATAAGGAGAGACTGTCATGATTGAGAAAAACGTGTATCTGGACAACGCCGCGGCCACACGGATGGACGAGCGGGTGCTGGAGGCGATGACGCCGTACTTCTTCGAGACCTACCCGGTTGCCACGTCGGATTTCGGCTATTCCCTCGGCATCGAGGCACGGGAGGCACTGGAATATGCTCGGGATGAAATCGCTCATTATATCGGCGCCAGCGGTGAGGAATTCATCTTCACCTCGGGAAGCACCGAATCGAGCAACCTGGCCGTCAAGGGAGTTGCCCTGGCCCTCGGCGAGAAGAAGGGCCGGCACATCATCGTTTCAGCAATCGATGATTTCCCCGTCATTCACAGCGCCGGCTCCAGGGCGCTTGAGAAACAGGGTTTCTCCGTTACCTACCTGGATGTGGATCATGAAGGCCTTGTAAATCTTGACAGACTGAGAGACTCTATTACCGATAAAACGATCCTGGTTTCCATCCAGCACGCGAACCAGGAGATCGGGACTATACAGGACATTGAAACCATCGGCCGCATCTGCAGCAAAAAAGGCGTCCTGTTTCACACCGACGCCACGCATACCTTCACGCGGGTGCCCTTGGACTTTAAAAAGGTGAAGGTGGACCTGATCACCGTTTCTCCTCACACGATCCACGGGCCAAAGGGGATCGGCGGACTTTTCATTCGTAAAGAAACGCCGATCACCAAGTGGATGGACGGGGGATTTCAGGAGTTCAACCTCAGGGCTGGCTTGGAAAATATTCCGGGGGCTAGCGGCTTCGCCAAGGCGGTCGAACTGGTCACCCCCGAGGAGAACGAACGGATCAAGGTGATGAGGGACCATCTTATCGACCGCGTTTCAGCCGAAGTGCCGGATACGACCCTGAACGGGCACCGCTCCAAAAGGACCCCGCAGAACGCAAACATCACCTTTCATTTTGTGGAGGGGGAATCCATCACGTTGCATCTTGATATTCGTGGTTTTTCCGTCAGCACCGGGTCTGCCTGCTTCAGCCGTTCACTGGAGGCGAGCCATGTGATTCTTGGAGTGGGCGGGGACCATGAGCGGGCGCACGGTTCCATCCGCTTTTCCTTCGGCCGTTATAATACCATGGAGGAGGTGGACAGGGTGGTGGACACAATCGCAGAGGTGGTAGGTGAACTGAGAAAAATCAGCCCGCTGGCTCACAACAAGGAGGCTCAGAAATGACATTTCCATACAATGACAAGGTACTGGAACATTTTCGACATCCCCGCAATGTAGGAAAAATTGAAAACCCCGACGGGAACGCCATGGAAGGCAGTCCGGCCTGCGGCGACATGGTGGGGGTTCAGATAAAGGTTGATCCCGACACGAAGCAGATCACGGACATCAAGTTCGAATCCTACGGTTGCGCCTCCAACATAGCAACCGGATCCATCATCACCGAACTCGCCAAGGGTAAGACCATCGAGGAGGCCAAGAAGATCAACTGGAAGGAAGCATCGGATGCCCTGGGCGGTCTCCCGCCGATCAAGGCCCACTGCTCGGTCCTCGCCGTGGAGGGGCTGCGCTCGGCGATACAGAATTACGAAGAACGACACGGCCTGGTCAAGGATCAGAAACCCACCACCGTGGAAATCGTCCGCAGGCGTCTCAAGAAGGTGATGAACCCCCTCTCGGGCCTGGACCTGGTCCGCACGGAACTGGTCAAGGATATCAGGGTCGACAAAGGAACCGTTCAAGTCACGGTGGACATCCCCCCCGGCCACCAGTTTGCCCCCAATATTAAAGATGAGATCATGGAGAAGATAGAGCCCCTATGGGATGTAAAGAAAGTAGAGGTTGAATTCCTGGAATAAAAGCCACGTAAGGAGGATGCCATGCACTTTAAAAAAATCTTAAAAGAAGCTATGCAGGGGGAGTTAGAAGGAAGAGAATTGTATAGTATAGCGGCTGAAAAGGTTACTGATCAAAAGGCAAAGCAGGTCTTTGAACATCTATCACAGGAAGAATACTCACATTATAAGATGTTACAAAAGATAGCAGAAGAATATTCCGGGGGGAAATCGGTCAATATTGGAACCCCTTCAAAACCTGAAACATTCGAAGACGCTGAAAGTCCTATTTTCACGAGAGAATTTAAGGATTTTCTCAAAGACAAGCATTTTGAGATGTCTGCTCTCAGGATCGGAATGAAGCTTGAGCTTGAATCATCGAAGAAATATAAGGAAATGGCGGCTTTGACCGATGACAAGATTCTCAAGGATTTCTTTTTGTACCTCTCACAGTGGGAAGAGGGGCATTATCAGATGTTGAACAAACAGGTAGGTTTTTTCCAGGAAAGCTATGAGACACAAAACAGCTTGTACAGGTTTTAAGGGCGATAACATAATAAGAAGATACGGCTACCATGTATAGTATCAGCGACGATTGAATGACCTTAAGCAAATTTTTTAATTAGAGGCCATAAAACTTGGAAAAGACGAATAGTGTTTCAAGTAATATACTATAAACATTGTTCACTGTTCATTGGAAGCCTCTCGTCAGTGAATTTTGAGCGATTCACATTACGAGAGGCTTTAATACATTCCTGAGAGTGTTGATGTCTCATGAGCTTGTATATAAATATTGCAAGCAAGGAGAGCTTCAATTTTCCACAACAAATTCTTGCCGGAGAATATTTG
>JAFGQD010000008.1 GCA_016935875.1 Deltaproteobacteria bacterium | reverse complement strand
TTTCCATCCATATTGAACCGCTCCTTGTTTGATATATATGGCCCTTCTTTTTACTCACCGAAGAACGAAGTTTGAAAAAATAAACAATGCATGTGCCAGCTTATCGATGGGCTGTCAATCGTAATTTCAAAAGTGTTACTGCAATATGATTACGGGACCTATTACCTGACTCAGGTTGATCTGGTGGTAATAACATTCAGGGCTCACTGTCTTCAGGCCTTTATAATGACGCATCTTTTATCTTAAGCTGAATACTGCTCTTTCCGTTCCAGTGGTTTACCTGGGGAATAAAAGCGATATCGGCAGTCGATCCGAAAAGAAGGCTGGAGAGATGCCCCTTATTGAACCATATGGTATCGTAGTGCGCATGATTTCCATTTGCACTCATCTTCAGGTGATTGTTCCCGACCGTTGCAAGGTTTGAAAGCTGTATACCTTTTGCGCAGAGGATGGGTTCGGGGTTCATGCTCCCAAAAGGAGCCAGCATTTCAATTTGCGAAACGAGGTTATAATCTATTTCATCCAGATCACAGAGGGCATCTATGGCAGTCTCCGGAACCAGCATTTCGTCCCCGATCTCTTCACGCACCGCCTTGCTCAGTATTTTGGAGAATTTTTCAATATCCTCCTCTCTTATGGAGATTCCGGCAGCGTATCGGTGTCCGCCATATGAAAGAAGCAGAGAAGAACACCTCTTCTCCAAACCTTCATACAGATTGAATTCGAGGATGCTTCTGCCTGAACCTTTTCCGATCCCGTCTTGTATACTGATCAATATGGCTGGTCTGTAAAACCTGTCGACAAGTTTTGATGCCACGATGCCTATGATACCCGGGTGCCATTCGTGAGACGAAAATACAAGGGAGTACGCTTTGCTAATATCAATGCTTGTGTTTATCTCTTCAAGTATTTCATCAAATATGATTTTCTCCATCGCTTGACGGTCTCTGTTGTATGAATCGAGACGCTGTGCAAGCATTTCTGCCTGTCCTTCATCTTCTGTCAGGAGCAGTTCCACGGCGTCTTCAGGGGAGCCGATTCTGCCGGCAGCGTTGATCCTGGGAATGAGTCTGAATGCCGCCGATTCGGAACTGATGGGTTTATCTCTCATATCGCATATTGATATCAGAGCCTTGAGACCGACTCTTTTGGTATTGTTTGCTACACCCAGACCAATCTTTGAGAGGATCCTGTTTTCTTCGACCAGAGGCACAATATCACCTATGGTCCCTATGGCAACCAGGTCCAGGTATTCCCTGAGATTTGGGTACTTCCTATCTTTCCAGAAATCCAGGTTGCGGAGTTTTCCACGGAGGGCGATCAGGAGATTAAAGGCAACCCCAACTCCGGCGAGAGATTTAAAGGGAAACTGACAATCGCTACGATGGGGATTGATTACAGCGCTACAGTCGGGAATGATATCGGGAATCTCATGATGATCCGTTACGATAACATCGATACCCGAAGAGATCGCATAGGCTATCTCTTCATGGTTAGAGATGCCGCAATCTACCGTTATGATAAGTTTTATTCCATCTTCCCTGAATGTATCTATTGCAGTTTTACTGAGGCCATATCCTTCTTCAATCCGTCCCGGGATATAATAAGTTGTATTCTCGTGGATTTCCCTGAGAAATTTTACGAGAATTACTGTTGATGTGATGCCGTCTGCATCATAATCGCCATAGACGACTAATTTTTCGTTTCTGGAGATTCCCACAATTATCCTGTCAACACCTCTTTTCATGTCTTTCATCAGAAAAGGGTTGTGCAGCTGTTCCAGAGAAGGGAAGAGAAACTTCTTGGCTTCATCCAGGGTCGTTATGCCACGGTTGATCAATATCTGTGATACAATAGAGCTGATTCCCAGTTCTCCAAACAGGAGGCATTGGGCTCCTATGTTGGTATTCGGAAATTTCCAGCGGGTGATTGGTAACATGTATTTCCTGTCATGACCGGATTAGATTCGGAATATAGTCAAGGCACCATACCATGTCAAGGAGGGATTTATTTCTTGATGTTTTAAAAGCTGGATGTTACGACATACGACATGAAGGAACAGGGTGTAATAAAAAGGGATCTGAGATTAAAACGCAGGGATATTGCGTATGTCAAATATATCCTGGAGGGGTATGAAGACCTCGCGACTATCACAACCATCGATAGAAGTGAGTCGGTGATCCGGCTTTCCATATTACCCGATTTTGCCTCTGATGTTGAAGGGATACTCAAAGCGTTAAAAAAAGAAATAGATATCTGTGAGATTAGTGAAGGAGAAAAATAATGAAAAGATTATACTTGTGTTTGCTGATCATGCTGTGCGCCCCTTTAATGCTGGGCATGGGCTCTATGACAGGTGATAATTCTCCGGACAAGATTCCCGTCACTGAAAAGAAGTTCAACGCCACCTTTGTAGATCAGATGGATGTCGTTACCACCTGTACGGATGTAAGCATAGAGGGAAAAACTTTTATTGACGGGGTAAAAGGGAAGGGGACCTACACGATTCCTTTTGAGGAGATTAAAAGCGTCACATTTTTCTTAAAAGAGGGAGAACTGAAAGGTTTCATCCTTCTGAAAAACAATAACAAGGATGAACTGATTCTTGATAAAGATTATAAAGTATATGGCAGGACACATTCCGGGACATTCCAGATAGGTGTTTCGGGTCTCAAAAAGATGATAATGGGTGAGTAGTTTTGAAATAACGGGTTGGATTGTATCCGCCTGAACCGTCAGACGGATACATACAGTATTAGATGGCTTTTTTGACTGCGCCGGAACGCAGGCATCGGGTACAGACTTTCATTCTTGTTGTTGAGCCTGTCTTAGGATGCACAACTCGCAGTTTCTGAAGGTTGGGGTGCCATACCCTCTTTGTTTTGTTGTGCGCGTGACTTACACTGTTTCCCACCACAGGGCCTTTACCGCAGATCTCACAGAATCGAGACATAACAAACTCCTTTCAAAAAAAAATCAGGTTGCTTCCTAAACTATAGCGAGGGTTTTTGCAAGTATTATTTTGTTATTACTTCATATATCTACTCAGGTTCACAGGGCCATGATATCATATCCACAGGATCAATATACATTTATTCTTTTTTTGTGTTCTCACTGCCACGACCCTGAGTCGTTCTAATTCTTCATCGATACCGGCTGTCCTGTTGCTTCAAGGACACGCATCCACATGTTGCCCGCTAGATCTACTTTTCTGCGGAAGGCCACCGATTTGAGCGGCAGGTGAACATATTCTCCATTGAATAGACCTACCACCATTCCCGTCTTTCCTGCCATTCCGGCGTGCATGGCAAGTTGCCCAAGAAGCTCACAGTATATACTGTCGCTCGCGTTGGCTGGAACACTTCGTATGGTATAACTGGGGTCGATAAATTTGAGATTGATCTCCATATCCCTCTTTTTAAAGTACTCTTCGATCCTTGTTTTTAGATATATGCCTATATCTCTGAGTCTGGTATTCCCAGACGCGTCAGTCTGCTTCGGATCGGTATCGGCAAACAGTTCCTGCCCTGCGCCTTCCGCCACAAGTATGACGGCATGTTTTCTTTTCCTAAGGCGTTTTTCCAATACATTGAACAGGCCCTTTTCACCCTCCAGATCAAATGGAACCTCGGGGATTAAGGCGAAATTGACGTCATTTTGCGCGAGAGCGGCACTCAGTACAATATGACCCGATTCTCTTCCCATTATCTTTACCAGGCCTATTCCCATGGGCGCACCTTTTGCCTCTACATGGGCGCATTGAATCGCATGAACCACCATGGATATCGCCGTATCAAATCCAAAGGTTTTGTCAATCAGATTCAGGTCATTATCTATAGTTTTGGGTATGCCGATAACGCTTATGCGTAAATCTCTCCTGTTTATCTCTTTTGTTATCAGTTCAGCCGCCTTCATGGTGCCGTCTCCGCCTATGCAGAAAAATATATTGATGTTCATTCTGCAAAGCGTGTCAACCATTTCCACGACATCCTGTCCGCCACGAGACGAGGAGAGAACACTTCCCCCTAGTGTGTGTATGTCTTTGACAAATTCAGGCGTCAGACGTACCACTTCGTGTCGATATTTTGGGATAAGGCCCTGGAAACCGTATCGTATGCCTGCGATGTTTCTGACACCGTAACGGTAGTAAAGCCCCATCACCACCGCCCTTATTACATCATTTATTCCCGGACACAGACCGCCGCATGTAACAATGGCGGCTTTTACCGTTGAGGGATCGACATAGATCATCCGTCTCGGACCGGCGACCTCAATAGAGGGAGGGATATGTTTATCTGCTTGTGTGGAATCCAGGGTATCGAGGTAACGGTTATAAAGGATGCGTTTGCTGTCCGGCGTAAAATATCCCGATGTAACAGGTGATGGAAAAGTTGGTTCTCCCAGTTGCTGAATTTCGAAGTCGGGCGTTTTTTTCTTCACGTCTAATTTTCCCCTATCGCAAGCTTCGCAGCGTTTGTCCCGGACATAATTTCTCCTTCAAATCCAAGACCGGGCATCAGCATACCTCCGGTAAGAAAAACGTTCTTCAGAGGTGTCTTATTAGGCAAGAATGACATGCCTATGAAAGGGCCTTTCACCCTGTATTTATGGTTAATGGTTCTGAAACAGTTTCTTGATATGTCTATCGATTTTTCCACATCCATAAAATCAATATTTTCATCCAGGAAGGGAAGGAAAACACTCAGATTATTCAGCATAACTTGCGCAAGCGTTCCGAGAACGGCGTTGTCCAACTCTGATGGAGAATTTTTGAGAAAGGTGGTAACGCTTATAGCTCGCTTTCCATCCGGCGCCCTAAGGGTATCTCCCGGTACGCTTGTTTCCAGAAACAGGAGGTTGCCATCTTCATCTGGTCCGGTTTCATCTGATACAATAACAACATATACCCCCATATTTTCCGGGAGACATCTGTCCTGTACACCAATATGAATAGTGAATGGATAGAGCGACGGTATTATCTGATCATATCTTTTCCTGAGCGCCGAAAATTTATTGTTTCCCGCCAGTAGAGAGGCGAAATCTTCATATTTTGTGCTTATTATTATATTTCTTCCATAGATAGTCGGAATATCATCACTCGCCACTTTCACGTTGGCTTTGATAGCCCTTTCCATGTCGAGCGTCGAGATGGAACACCTCTGTATAATCCCCCCATCGGCCTCAAATTTTTTCTTCAGCCTCGCTATAAGATGATGCTTGCCTCCGGTATGGTAAAAAAATTTATTCAAGGACAGAGAAAGCGTTCTCGCAAAGGAGATCGGGCTGATCCCGTACGGATCGAGATTTGACAGAAGAAGAATCTGTGCCTCCAGTACTTTTTTCAGTTGAGGTTCCTTTCGAATATTTCTAAGATGTGCCGTAAAAGCCCTTTTGTTCAGCACAATGCCGGGCATGCTTCGAAGAAGATTGATATAATCCCACACGGTTTCCGGTTGAAAGTGCAGGTTCTGATCGATTAATTCCGATGCAAAGGAACTGCTCTTCGCGATAGATTTGTAAAATTTCAGTATTTCAAATGCGTTCCCGGGAAATTCACGTTCCATTTCTTTCAAGTATGACTGCGTGTCATTATAAAGATCTATCCTGTGGTTCGGGAAGATTATCTGTAGGGCCGGATCCAGGGGGTGATCTTCATGTGTTATGAGCAGGTGGGCCAGCAACTGTCTGAAGACATCCCCTCTGTTCAACCCGGTCCACGGAAGTGGGTCCATATCGAAGGTATAACCAGATTCAGAGTAGAAGTCCGGAATGTCATCCATGGTCAGGAGTATGGCCTTCTTCCCATAGCTCGCCAGAGTAACCGCTGCTATCAGAGAGCTCGGATCATCCCCCAATACAATGGTATCATACATAGTATTATTACCCGATTCATAATCAATAATTTCCGGTTTCCAACTTGTCTGTAATCCTGTCTGACGATATAACGCGTACGCTACTTTTTGTGAGGAGAGCCGATGTGACGCCTGATCCTCGAATGATGGAATCATTTCTTTTTATATGGCAAACGCCACACGACGGGCTCTTTTCTTTCATTATTGCCGTTGATATCTCAAGTAGTTCCACGATCCGCATTACTTCGTTTGCGCCCCGCAGAAAAAAATCGGTAACGTCCCGGTCAGTGGCATCAATAATCCTTGATCTCCCATCAAGTACATCGAAACCATCTCCAGCGATTATCTCGGAAGGAGCACGCGGTGTCGGAAGTCCTCCGAGTTGTTCCGGGCAGACGGGCACAAAGAGTTTTTTTGAAACGGATGAAAGCAGGTCTTCATCAGGTCGGCTCTCCCCGTCATATCTGCATTTGAATCCAAGCAGGCATGCGCTCACAATAATCATACTAAAACTTTTCCAGAGGCGGGTTGTGCATACAGGGTGTTTCCATCGTACAGTAGTTTTTTATATGTACCTTTCGCCCGTCAATCTCAAGTCTTCCCTCGGCGTAAAACTGGATTGCCTGAGGATAGATTCTGTGTTCCTCTTTCAATATCCTCTTCTGGAGAGTGTCTGCCGTATCGTCGTCATAAATGGGAACAACAGCCTGAATGATAATAGGTCCGGTATCGACCCCTTCATCGGCGAAATGAACCGTGCATCCGGAGAATTTCACGCCGTAGTCAAAGGCCCTCTGTTGGACATGAAGGCCTTGAAAGGAAGGAAGCAGTGCCGGGTGAATATTCATTATCTTCATGGGAAATGCCTTCAAAAGAACGGGAGTAAGTATTCTCATAAAACCCGCCATGATGACAAGATCTACACAATGATTCTTTAAAACGTCAACTATCTCCCGGTCAAATTCTTCCCTTGTTCTGAAATTTTCAGGATCAATTACAACTGCAGGTATGTGGTGATTTTTTGCCCTTTCCAGCGCCCGAACGTCGGGGACATTGCTTATAACCACTCGTATAACAGCATCCAGTCTTCCCGACTCTATGCTGTCGATGATGGATTGCAGGTTGGAACCGCCGCCGGATACCAGAACTCCCAGGTTTATCTTTTCCATCTTTCTACTCGAACAGTACGGCCGGGCTATCCTTGCCCCTGTCTGTGATATGACCGATTATGTGTGCTTGTTCTCCAAGCCTTTCCAGATGATCAATAATCTCCCTCGAATCTTTTTCAGGTACGATGATTGCCATCCCGATGCCCATATTGAATACTCTGAGCATTTCTGAATCATCAACACTACCCATTTCCTGAATGATCTTGAAGATGGTGGGTGGATTCCAATTTTCTCTGATTATAACAGCCCCGCAGCCTTGCGGCAGTACTCTCGGGATATTTTCGGTGAGTCCTCCGCCAGTGATATGAGCTATTCCTCTTATATCGAAGTTTTTTATGAGATTCAAAATGGGCTTGACGTAGATCTTTGTTGGACGGAGAAGTTCCATGCCGATTGAATCTTCAAGGCCTTCTATCTTATCATTAATATCAAGGCCGGACTGTTCGAACAGCACTTTTCGGACAAGCGAATAACCGTTACTGTGAATTCCGTTC